>NZ_CAXLML010000213.1:0-8985 GCF_964187505.1 Candidatus Chordibacter forsetii | reverse complement strand
TCTGATTTACTGAATGCCGGTCCAGATGCCCACCGGTCAAATTTTTCAAAAAATGTGTCTGGGTATACTTCTCCGTGGGTCCGAAGAATGAAAGCCAATGAAGAATTTTTTAAAGCCTGGTAATTCCCAGAAGTGGACACCGGTAAACCAATCACAGTTTCCAGAAAGTTCCCCACGACCAAGGAGACCTCGCTTGCATCCTCTATCTGAACACCCATCTCCTTTTGCAAATCCACCACATGGTGATCATTCATAATATTGGTATAGCCAAAGCCAAGTAAACCATAGGTATTGAGAACCTCCTTGAAGTATGGACTTCCCAACACCCGATCAGGTTTCAATGAAAAGACCGCCGCCTGATCATCTGGCTTCCAACTGGCAAATACCGCAGTCGCAAGAAAACTCGCGAAGAAGCTGATGAATGATTTCTTCATACTAGTACCTAAATATCGAAATTCGAACGAATGGAATCGATTGATTGGTTTAATTTCTCGATGCAAATTCGACGCGCTTCATAGGCATGTTGTCCATCCTCCGGACAACCGTGTGGCGACACCCAGCCCATTCCCTTTTGTTCATGCAAAAGATGAACTTGTTCCAACCAGTTTCGGGTCTGTTCGAGGTTGGCAAGTAAACGGTTGCCATCCTTAACCTCTTCGAGAGCTTTGGTGTAAGGCATTCGTTTAACCTCACCATTCTCATCTTTAAATTCCTCCCACTCCACCTCTGCAGTTTGACAGCTTTCCCAGTAACGAATTTTGGAAAAATCAATCCATTCGTCAGTCAGGCATTGTGCCATAGCTTCGATCTCGGGCAGTGCAATCTCAGCAAAGGTCTCGCCTTCCTGAGGCTCAAAATTCGATTCCGCCTCAATTAAGAGCTGGGCTTTTTCGTCCAGAGCCTCGGCCAATCCCTTGATCATAGAATATCGGATCTGGGCAGCAAGGTTACCATGGAGCATCAACTCTGTGGCATCAAGCTCGGGAAGTTCCTCTGCTGATGGACTTTCGGCGGTTTCCTGAATTTCTTCAGGCTTTTTTTCGGGTGTATTAGAATCGTTCAAGAGTTTATTCCTAGCTTAAAAGTTTTCATTACTCCACACTTTAAAAAAACGGTTCGGTTTGCCCATTCCATTTTTGGAATTTTTTTAAAATCAAAGATCAAATGGTTTTAGTAGGTTTTTAATTAGGATGATTTTAAAAGGTCAGATTTGTAGGAATTAGGGAGTGATTAGATGATGATATCAGTGATAAAAAATCCTATATTTTACCGAAGTTTTTTATCTAATTTTAAATTTAATTAATTTTTTTTCTAGGAATACTTGTCATTTCCAACTTGTCCTAAAGTTCTTTCGCAATTCTATTGAATATTTCCTAATCACCGCTTTTTTTAATGAATCTTCGTTTAATTCTCTCTTCTTTTCTTCTGTTCTCGATCCTTTCCATAGGGAATGCTGAAGAAACCATTCAATTCAACCGAGATGTCCGGCCCATCCTTTCTGGAAAATGTTTTCATTGCCATGGTCCCTCTGAAAAATTCCGCGAAGCCGACCTGCGACTCGACCTACCGGAAGAAGCCTTTTTCGAGAAGGATGGTTTTGCCGCTATTGTTCCTGGCAGCACTGAGGATAGTGAAGCCTGGCACCGTATTGTATCCGACGACCCCGAGGACATCATGCCCCCGCCCGAAAGCAAAAAGGAACTGACCAAACGGGAAAAAGAAATCCTTACCAAGTGGATTGAGCAGGGAGCGAAGTGGGAGGGCCACTGGTCCTACCTGCCCGTGCAAAAACCGGCTACCCCTCAAACCAGCAACCCGAAGTGGGCCAAAAACCCAATCGATCATTTCATTCGTGCCAAACTGGAGGGCCTTGGGCTCAAGCCTTCCCCCGAAGCTGATCGTCGCACCCTCGTACGCCGACTTTACCTCGACCTAACCGGTCTCCCCCCCAGCCCTGCAGAAGTAAACCAATTCTTGGCCGACCAATCCCCCGATGCTTACGAAAAATTGGTCGACCGCTTACTTGCTTCCGATGAATATGCCGAGCGCATGGCCCTCGTATGGATGGATGCCGCCCGCTACGGCGATACCTCAGTATTTCACGACGATGGCCCGCGCGACATGTGGCCCTGGCGAGACTGGGTACTCAACTCTTACCGCGATAACAAACCCTTTGATGAATTTACCATCGAACAAATCGCAGGTGATCTTCTTCCCGAAGCATCCCTCGAACAAAAAATCGCTTCCGGCTTTAACCGCAACCATGCCACCACCGATGAAGGCGGGGCCATTGCCGAAGAGTTCCGGGTGGAGTATGTGATCGACCGGGTTAAGACTACATCCAATGTCTGGCTGGGGATGACCTTTGAATGTGCCCAATGCCACGATCACATGTACGACCCCTTCTCCCAAAAGGAATATTACCAAATGTTTGCTTTCTTTAATAACAATGCTGATCCCGGCATGCAGACAAGAAGAGGAAACCAGGCACCACTAGTGGAGATCATGACTCCAGAGCGTGAAAAACAATTAGCGGACTCCGAAAAAGCCCTTCAGGATGCACGGGGCCAACTTAATTCACGACGCCAGCAATCCCTTGACCCCTTTAAGAATTGGTTTACCCAGTGTTCGAAAGACATCAAGACAAACCCAGGAGTCCTGGAGCCTGATGGACTGGTGGGCTTCTTTCCATTCGACCGTGTCGACCTGGAGAACAATCAATCGGACCATGGGGTAGCCGAAGCCACGCCCACGATTTTACGGGATTCCCCCATCAAGGTGGCCAATGCCAAGTTCAAGAGCGGAATAAGAATCGAAAAAAATGCCTATGCCGAAGTTCCTAACTTTGGAGATTTCGAACACAATCAATCCTTCTCTTTAAGTGCATGGGTCAGGCCCTCTAACACCCAATTAAGCGGAGCCTTGATCGGCAAAATGGACGAGGGGAATAAATTTCGTGGCTATGACCTTTGGTTTGAAGGCGGACGCCCCGGCATGCACATCATTCATGCCTGGCCCGACAACGCTCACAAAGTGGTGGCGAAAAACCAGCTCAAACAAAATCAGTGGCAGCATGTCTGTGTGACTTACAACGGTACAGCCTCCGCAAATTCGGTAGAAATCTATGTAAACAGTAAGAAGCAGGACAAAGGAAACCCGCACCATACTTTAAAGAAGAGCAGCATCCTTACGGATAAGCCTTTTCACATTGGCAGGAGGTTCCGTTCCGCTCAGTTAAATGATACTGATATCGATGATGTGCGGGTCTACAACCGGGCCCTTATGGAAAATGAGATTGCCGAGGTAATGGAACTCTCCTACCGCTTCATCCCTTCGCCTAAGGGCTTGGTCTCTTCCATCGATTTTAATTCCTTCGAGGGCAACCAAACCGTGGACAGCACAAACCAAAAGGATAAGTATGTAATCCATGGCAAGGCCAAGCAGACCGAACTGGGCAAGGTGGCTTCAGGGTTCAAAGTGGAGCAAAGTGGCTTCATCGAGTCCCCCACTGCAGGTGTGCTGGAACACAACCAAGCTTTCTCCTGGTCAATGTGGGTAAAAACTACCACTAAACTATCCGGTGCCCTGCTCAGCAAAATGGATGAAAAAGCGAAGCATCGCGGGTATGATGTTTGGATGGAGGGCGGTCGCCCAGGCATGCACATTATTCACGAATATCCCAACAATGCCATCAAGGTGGTCTCAAAATCTCCACTACCGCTTAATTCCTGGAACCATCTTTGCGTAACCTATGATGGCTCAGGCAAGGCAGCCGGCATCAATATCTTTATCAATGGAACCAGCCAGCAAAAAGACATTGCTCAGGATGAACTCAACGCCACCATTCAAACGGATAAAACCTTCCGGATTGGCCGGCGCTACTACGGTGCTGCGGTAAAGGGAGTAGAGATGGATGAGATTGGTCTCTACCACCGAGTGCTTAACCGCAAGGATGTGGAGAAACTGAGCAAAGTGGATTCCTTCTCCCCACTTTTTACAAAGCCTCTCGATGCCCTCGCCAACGATCAGCGCACCCTCCTTCATGACGAGTACCTCAATCGCTTTGATAAGGAGTACAAAAACCTTCTCGCCGCCCGAAACAACAAACAAAATGCCCTGAACAATATTCGTAAAAACAAAATCACCTCGATGGTGATGGGGGATAATCCTGCCAACAAAATGCGCGACACCTACCTGTTGGTTCGTGGGCAGTACTCCTCGCCGGATAAATCCAAGGTCATTCAGGCAAACACCCCCGACTTTCTCCACCCCATGAAAACCGAATCGGAAAAGAACCGTCTCGGTCTCGCGAAATGGCTAACTGATAAAGAAAACCCACTCACTCCCCGAGTCACCGTTAACCGCTACTGGCAGACTATCTTTGGCCGTGGACTCTGCGATACGCCCAGTGACTTTGGCTCACAAGGGAAATGGCCCACCCACCCCGGCCTGCTCAATTGGTTGGCCGCCGATTTCCTTGAGAGCGATTGGGATGTAAAGAAGATGATCCGCCAATTGGTGACCTCTGCCACCTACCGCCAGTCCTCCGTCATCACCAAGGAACACCTGGCCAAGGACCCGGAAAACCTCTACTTCGCCCGGGCTCCCCGCTTTCGCCTGATGGGCGAGTTTGTGCGCGACCAGGCCTTACATATTAGCGGTTTACTCAATAAGAAATTCGGGGGACCCGGAGTAAAACCCTACCAGCCTGCTGGCCTGTGGAACGAGGTATCGCTCGATCGCAACCGCAAGTTTGTTCAGGACCAAGGGAACAAGATTTACCGTCGCAGTATGTACACTTACTGGAAGCGCTCTTCCCCCCAACCAGCGATGCTTGCCTTTGATACACCCTCCCGCGAAATCTGCACTGTGCAGCGCCAGCGCACTAATACCCCAATGCAGGCACTGGTCACCCTCAATGATGTACAGTTTGTGGAAGCCTCCCGCTTCCTCGCCCAGCGTGTTCTAAAGAGTAGCCCCCAAGACCTGCCCAGCCGGGTCAACCGAATGTTTGAGCTGGCCACTGGGCGACCCGCAGACAGCTTGCGCCAAGAGGTGATAAAAAAGGCATACGACAAACAGAAAGCTGTCTTTGATCAGAACCCTGCCCAAGCAGACCAGTTGCTCGCCATGGGCGACTCTCCACGCGACAAATCCTTAAACCGCAATGAACACGCCACCTGGACAGTTCTCGCCTCCATGATTCTCAACCTGGATGAAACCCTGAACCGCGAATAATCCAAAACTCAGAAATCGCCATGAATCCACTCGACCTTCACCAACTTCATACCCGTCGTCAAATGCTCAAGCTCGGAGCCATGGGCATGGGTGCCCTCGGTTTCGCCAACATCGCTGGCCCGCTCATGGGCGCCGTGGGATCTCCCGGCTCCGTTCCTTTGAACGGCACCCTAGGACGTACCCACTTCAAGCCCACTGCCAAGCGGGTGATTTACATGTTCATGTCCGGCGGACCTTCCCATATCGACATGTTCGACTACCACCCGGAATTACGGAAATACCACGGGCAGGAATTGCCCGACAGCATCCGCAATGGCCAGCGCATCACCGGAATGACTTCCAAACAGTCTTCTTTCCCCTGCGTGGCTCCGATGTTTGAATTCAGCAAGCATGGGCAAAACGGCACCTGGTTCAGCGAGGTAGTTCCTCACACCGCCTCCATTGCCGATGATATTTGTTTGGTAAAATCGATGCACACCGAGGCGATCAACCACGACCCTGCCATCACTGCGATCAACACCGGCTCTCAACAACCTGGCAAACCCGCCATGGGTGCCTGGTTGGACTGGGGCATGGGTAGTCCAAACCAAAACTTACCCGGCTATGTGGTCATGATCTCCCGGGGTAACGGTAATCCCCAAGCCCTCTACGACCGCCTCTGGGGCAGTGGCTTCCTTCCCTCCAAACACCAGGGTATCAAGTTCCGTTCCGCAGGCGATCCCGTGCTCTATCTTTCCAACCCCAACGGAATATCCAAGAGTATGCGCCGCGATATGCTCGACGGTATTGCCGCGATTAACCAGCATAAGAAAACACAAAGTGGCGATCTGGAAATCGATGCCCGTATTGCCCAGTACGAAATGGCCTACCGTATGCAAACCAGTGTGCCCGAGCTCGTTGATTTAAAGGAAGAACCTGATCATGTGCTTGATATGTACGGCCCGGACGCCCGCAAAAAAGGTACTTTTGCCCACAACTGCTTGGTTGCCCGTCGCCTCGCCGAGCGCGATGTTCCTTTTGTTCAACTCTTCCACCGTGGATGGGACCAGCACGGCAATTTACCCAAAGCCATCCGTAACCAATGCAAGGATGTCGACCAGCCCGCCGCCGCTCTCGTCAAAGACTTGAAACAACGCGGATTACTTGACGATACCATTGTCATCTTCGGGGGCGAGTTTGGACGGACTGTGTATTCACAGGGCAAATTAACCAAGGACAGCCACGGACGGGATCACCATGGGCGTTGCTTCTCCAGCTGGGTCGCGGGTGGTGGATTTAAGCGTGGCATGGAGTACGGAAAAACGGATGATTACTCCTACAATATTTTGGAAAACCCGGTCCATGTGAACGACCTCAATGCCACCGTCCTTCGTGCTCTTGGCATTGATCACGAGCGCTTCACCTACCGTTACCTAGGTCTCGACCAACGCCTCACCGGAGTCGAGCACCCGAAAGTAATTAAAGACCTTCTTGCCTAGGACTCTTGTCCCCCTCCCAGGTCCTCCTTGTATGAGAAAGGCCACCTCTTTCCTGCTGTTCTTCTTTTGCATCCTAGGGCTTGAAATGCAGGCCACGAACCGGCCAAACATCATCCTCGTTTTTATTGACGATATGGGATGGGGAGACTTTTCCTGCTTTGGAAATCAGGATGCATCCACTCCCCATATTGACCGACTGGCTAAGGAAGGGATTAGTTTTGAGCAATTCTATGTAAACTCTCCCATTTGCTCACCCTCCCGTGTGGCCATATCTACAGGTCAATATCCCCAACGCTGGAGAATCTCTTCTTACCTAGGTCATCGTGCCCAAAATAAAAAAAGAGGCATGGCCCAATGGCTCGACCCGAAAGCACCCATGCTAGCGAGGTTTTTGCAAAATTCAGGCTATGCCACCGGACATTTTGGAAAGTGGCACATGGGTGGGCAGCGCGATGTGAACGACGCCCCGGCAATTTCCGAATATGGGTTTGATCAAGCCCTGACCAACTTCGAGGGTATGGGCCCAAAACTTCTTCCCCTCACTCTCAAGCCCGGGCAGGATAAATCAAAACCCGGGCGTCTTTGGCACCATGCCGAACGGCTTGGAAAAGGATACCAATGGATGCAACGTTCGGAAATAACCGGCGGGTTTGTCGATGCCGCCCTCTCTTTCATCAAGCAGGCAAAGCAGGATGAAACCCCCTTCTATCTGAACCTTTGGCCCGATGATGTACACAGCCCCTTTTGGCCATCGGTGGATCAATGGGGGGACGGGGAAAAGCGCACACTCTATCTTGCCGTACTTGAAGAAATGGACCGTCAGCTTGGCCGGCTTTTCCAGCATGTACAGAACGATCCAGCACTTTCTAAAAACACCATCATCCTTGCCTGCTCCGACAACGGGCCCGACCCTGGGCTCGGCTCCCCAGGTCCCTTCCGTGGTTACAAGACCCAACTTTTTGAAGGAGGGATTCGTTCATCACTGGTAGCGTGGGCACCAAAATTAATGAAGAAGGACGCCCTTGGAACCATTAATCAAGACTCCATCTTCTCTGCCATTGATCTCGTCCCCACCCTGCTCAATATTTGTAACATCTCTCCCCCCGATAAAATCACATTCGATGGAGAGTCTCTCCCCAGCGTTCTTCTTGGCCAATCCAAGAAATCAAAAAATAAAATGATGTTTTTTCGCCGCCCTCCTGATCGCGACAGCTTTTATGGCGTCAAAGACCTACCCGATCTCGCGGTGCGCAATGGCCGGTGGAAACTACTCTGCGAGTACGATGGTTCAAGCCCCCTACTCTATGATCTCTTAACGGACCGTGAAGAAACTAAAAACCTGGCTAAACAAAAGACGGATATGGTTACAGAACTGACTCAATCTGTGATTGCCTGGCATAAATCGATGCCAGCAGACAACGGCCCTGCTCTTGTACCTAAAGCCAACCAATAAAGTTAGGTTCTAAAAATCCTAATTTTTCACCTTCAATTTTTTATTACCGCCCCTTCCCCCAGGCTTATCTCCCTTTTTCTTACCTGGTGGATTCTGCTTATTGCCCTCAACAGAGTTTACTTCCTTAGCCTCTTTCCCGACGTTTACTTTTGCTTGCTTGATCGCTTCCCTCCGCTCTTCCACATTGAGTTTACCATCTCCATCGGCATCAAATTTTTTGAGCATTTCCTGTTTTCGATCCTCCCATGCCTGCCTGGCTCCTGACCGTTCCTCATCACTTAATTCTCCGTCTCCATTGGTGTCAAAACGTTGCATTAAATGAGGTGGCAACCGTCTTCCCTTACTTGCCAAGTCTTTACGAAACTCAGACCGCTCCACCTCGCTCAGTTTTCCGTCTCCATCTTTATCAAACTTTTTGGCTAGTAAAGGAGGCACCCCGGCCCTTAACCCGCTCATTTCGTTTCGCAAATTTTTTCTTTCTTCCTCGCTTAACTTTCCATCCTTGTTTGCATCAAATTTTTTCATAACTTCCCCACGACTTGGAAAACTTCTTTTGTTCTCCACCTTTTTTGGTTTCTCAGCTGGAGCTGCAAATAGTGCGAAGGACAGAAAAAGGTGCATCATGACTAAAGATAAAGACTTCATAAGATATTTTGGGCAGTTGAATAATAATTTTATATAACGACAAGCTATAGGGTTTTTGCTTGCGAGAAGGCGTGGTCGTCAATACTTTTCATCGCTTCCAGTGATGGCGCGGTAGCCAAGTGGTAAGGCCGGGGACTGCAAATCCTCTATTCGCCGGTTCGATTCCGGCCC
>NZ_CAXLML010000212.1:0-3002 GCF_964187505.1 Candidatus Chordibacter forsetii | reverse complement strand
AACCTGGCGTATAGCAAGTGAAGCACGGCGTGCTCAGCCCCACCAATGTAAAAGTCAGGGCTTCCCCAGTAGCCTTCTTTCTTGGGGTCGACGAGATGACCCGAATTAGTTGGATCCAAATAACGTAAGTGGTACCAGCAGGACCCAGCCCATTGGGGCATGGTGTTGGTTTCTCGCGTAGCAGATACCCAATTGTTTCCATCAGGTTTTGGTTCAGTTTGGGAAACGGATTGGCCGGACTCCAAATTAAACCAAATATCCAACCAATCAGTAATTGTAGCCAACGGACTCTCTCCAGTACCAGCTGGTTGATAATTTTCAACTTCTGGAAGTTTAAGAGGAAGCTCAGAGGCGGGAAGTGGGAGCGCATAAAAAGTTTCCCCATCTTTATCTGAAGTTACTTCATTTTCGGGTAACAACCCCTGGATAATTCCTGGCGTGGCTTTGGCTTTTAGAAAATCCGCATGGTTTACCCAGACCAAAGGGATTGGCTCTCCCCAGTATCGTTGACGCGAGAAAATCCAATCTCGAAGCTTATAATTGATGGCACCTTTTCCAGTTCCTTTTGACTCCAGGTCAGCAATGATCTGAGTTTTGCAACTCTTGGCATCGAGGCCATCGTAGGCACCAGAATTGACCATATTTCCAGGCCCGGAGTAGGGGAGTTTTCCTTTTTCCTCATCTCCTTGCGGATGTGCAATAACCCGTCTGATGGGAATGTTGAATTTCTCCGCAAATTCATGATCCCTTTCATCATGGGCAGGGACGGCCATAATTGCGCCCGTTCCGTAGCTGATCAAAACATAGTCGGCAACCCAGACAGGAACTTTTTCTCCATTTATAGGATTGGTACAATAACTGCCGGTAAACACGCCTGATTTGTCTTTGGCAAGATCCGTCCGGTCTAGGTCACTTTTTTTTGCTGCTTTATTGATGTAGGCTTTTACTTCGTCGGCTTTTTCTTGAACGACTAAATTTTTAAGCAAGGGATGTTCCGGTGCGACTACCATATAGGTTGCCCCAAATAAAGTATCGGGCCGGGTGGTGTAGACCGTCAGTTCTTCCTCGCTATCAACAATAGGAAATTGAACTTCAGCACCCTCAGATTTTCCAATCCAAGCTTTTTGCTGGCGCTTGGTCGAGTCCGGCCAGTCAAGATCATCCAATCCTTCGAGCAACTTTTCTGCATAAGCGGTGATTCGTAGCACAACCTGCCGCAGGTTCCGTCGCTCAACAGGATGATTGCCCACTTCTGACTTCCCATCGACAACCTCTTCGTTGGCTAATACCGCAAGTAGGTTCGGACACCACCAAACTGGTTTTTCAGCAACATAAGCAAGTCCCCGCTGGAAGAGTTTAAGAAAGATCCATTGGGTCCATTGGTAGTAGCCTGGATCAGTGGTGTTAATTTCCCGCTGCCAATCAATCGCAAAGCCGATACTTTTGATCTGCCTGCGAAAGTTATCTACATTTGCCTTGGTGGTTACAGAGGGATGGGTTCCGGTTTTGATCGCATACTGTTCGGCAGGAAGCCCAAAAGCATCCCAGCCCATGGGGTGTAGCACATTGTGTCCATTTGCTTTTTTATATCGGGCAAGGATATCTGAGGCTACATAACCTTCGGGGTGTCCGATATGCAAACCAGCCCCTGACGGGTAGGGGAACATATCGAGGGCATAGTACTTTGGCTTTTCGGAATGATCTTCTGCCCGAAAGGTATTTTCGCGTTCCCAATATTCCTGCCATTTTTTTTCAATGGTGGAAAAATCGTAGTTCTGTTGGTCATCAGACATAATTAAAATAGAGGACTTTCTAAAATGAAGTATTCCTCAGGCTTTGGCAAAAGTAAACCCACCGTCTGGCAAGCATGTGCAGGAAGAGAAATTATTTTGATGAATGATTGGTTTCTTCGATCATTTTTTTGATGACTTTCAATTCGGATGACAGTTCCTCCATACGGTTTTGCAGGTCGTGCAATCCATCGCGCACAGGTTCTGGATTACTTTTGCGTTTTTCGATCTCTTGTTTGATCGACATCTCAGCATTGGATTCGTCCATGCTATTCATAATAACTCCAATGACTAAATTGAGCACAATCATTGTTCCAATTAGTACAAAACTGACAAAGAAAACGGCAGCCCAGAGGGGGGAGCCTGAAGATACTGGATTCCATTTAGCCAGATCCTCTGCAGTGTATCCATATTGGTCTGATCCATACATGTTTATGTACATCACATCTGTCCAATCTTCGAGGGTAACAACCCGAAACAGGGAAAGGATGGAGGTTTGAAGGTTTTGAAAATGAATAGGATCATTTTCGCCAAAAAGAAAGACTGCCATGGCTCCGTAAATATAGAAGAGCAAAAATAGCAGGATGCTTACATAGAACATCGATGGCAGACTCTTTAGCAGGCAGGTTACCAGTAGTTGTAGCTTGGGAATAGCCGTAACTAACCGAAGGACACGCAAAATACGGGCAAGGCGTAGAACCGGTAGAAAAGCACCGCCCAAATTTAGAAAAGGTTCGAGTAGGCAGGCAGCCACAATTAAAAAATCGAAAACATTCCAGGGATTTTTAAAGTAATTGAATGGATTTTTCCCTTGGGCCAAAATCTTGATCGATGCCTCAAGAGTAAAAATAATGAGAATTAATCTGTCTAGAAAGCTAAGTATTTGTTCATTTTCTTGAGCAAAATTAGAATAGGTTTGTGCACCAACTACGACCCCAGCTAGTAATATGGTCGCAATAATGAAGCGATTAAAATAATCGCTATTGGCAAGGGACGAGCAATGGGAGGAAATCATAACAACTGTTCGATATTCGGGTATGACGAATGGTTACAGAACAGGCAAGAATAGACCCCTGAAGTTGCCAGGTAAATCGTGTGATTTGGCAGATTATTGAGGCAGATGCCCCTTGGAATAAGTAAGTTAAACCAAAGATGGAAAGGACTTAAGTAAATTTTGGCATCCAGTCTCAATGAGACGGATGATTTGATCAT
>NZ_CAXLML010000211.1:0-4010 GCF_964187505.1 Candidatus Chordibacter forsetii | reverse complement strand
GCAGGTCTTGGAGGTTTGCACCGCCTACCTCCTTATCTTCATAGGAAGCGACCTGCATCATCAAATCAAGCTTGGGTATGAGGGTGAGATAACGGCCTGCAGCCAATGGCCTGGTCGAGAAGGAAGCTCCCAGTAGATTTTCCCATACACCGGCCTCGTCCTCTCCATCTCGAATGCGCAAAACATTGTAGGTGTAATACGGTCGGGTACTGAAAAATGTATTCAACCGCAAAAAATTATCCTTCTTTTCGCTCCCACTACTATCCAGCACCGGCTGGTTGTAATCAGACTGTTTGGTTCGAGTAATCACCTTGCGGTTTGCCAATGACCCTAAAGGAATGGCCCGAGGTGCCAACTCTGAGGGCAAAGGACCCACCCACCCCGGTGCAGAATTATCCACCGGGACTGGTTCCCCGGTAAATTCCAAGGGGAAGTTTTGGTTTTCAGGCAGTTTAATAGGTTTTTCAACATTTACCGGAATTAGAGGCTCTGGTTTTTTTCCGAAATTTTCTGCTGGCAAGAAAGTCTTCCCTTTCATCGACCCAAGTGGAATTGCACCAGGTGCTAATTCGTTCAATGTTGGCCCAACCCAAGGGCGTACAATATCAACCAATTTTTGCTCACCTAAATTCGATTCAAAATTAGAGAAATCTCTAGGCCTACTAAACTCTTCCCCCCAAACGGACGCACAAGAAAACAACACCAAAACACCACCAAGTTTTCTTATATATTTAACCATACTCGACCCCCAAAATTATAGTCTTTTATGGCCGGGCAATCTTCCCGATCTTGATATTCTGACCATGCTGATCAAAGCTCGGACGATCCTTAAGCAAATTTCCGGCTGAGCGTACATTCTCAATAAAGTTTACCCGGCCAATTTGTTGGGCAGCAGAAACATTTCCAAAATTTGGATAGCGACCATCAATTGCCCCCTTCAAACTATTCAGCCTAACCTGGGCCGCTCCTGGAAAATTAACATTCCTCAGCCTCATGGTTTGTGCCTCCATCACGATGCGAGAAATATCTTTTTTAAATTCCAACCCGTTTACATTTAAATCTCTTCGGGCCTTGATGGTGGCAAGCATCGAAGCATCTATTTTCACCTCGTTTAAGGTGACATCGCGCATCCCCCGAATTGCCACCTCCCGTGCGGCCAGGTTTACCTCTTCAAGCAATAAGTCCTGCCTTGCCGCAATAACTAAATCACTGGTTGCAGAATGAAGGGACGCACCCTTACTTATTTCTAAATCGCCCGCAGTCATTACCACCAACCTTGTGCCCTCATTAGTTGTAGAATCCCAGTTAAAATCTCCACGAAAAGTCATCGATTTTCGACTCAGCAAGACTACCTCTTCCACCCCGTTGGAAAAATGGCTTCCAAAAGCTAGCGCATTTTCTTCGACGATTAAATGGTCTGCTCCCAGCACCCGATCCGCCCCGTTTACCAATCCATCAATTTCTAATTGCTCATAGGCATTGGCTAGCTCAAGAAAAAACGGATTCTCCCATACTTCCTGGGCTGAAAAACCTGGCATCGCTGAGAAGTCAGAGACCTCAAGGTTATGGGTCAATACCTCAGCAACTTCGCCAATCCTAATCCAATACTCATTTAAAGTACCACCGGACATTTCCAGGAGCTCCTCCATAAGCTGGGTATTTTCGCTCTCCTTTAATCGATCGCCAAGGGCAATGGCACGAGCATTTAATACCTCGTCCTGATTAACGACTGGAATTCTTCCAGGTTGCACCGCATTAAATTTAAGCTTGTACAACGACTCCTTGAGTAAAACTTTATCCACCGTGGGATCCAGCATGGCGAGTAAAACATCGTCAGTCACCGTCATGAATAGTTCCCTGGTTTCACGATCGTGACTAAAAAATATGTCTGCTTTCCCCGCATTAAATCCTGAAATACCAAGCAAACGAGTCACCGTTTGCGCAGGCTCATCCAAAATAGCAAGCCGAGCCTCTGCAGATAACCGGTCGTACCTGGCAACCTGTTCTTTACTCAGCCCATACCTTGCAAGTTTTTGGTTCTTTTTAAGTTCAGAATTGTTTTCTAAAAGCAAAGATTTGTCAGGCTGTTGAACCTTTGACTGTGAAGCTTTTGACTTCTTGGTAGTTGGTTTGCTTGCCTTCTCGGACTTTTTTCCACTTGGTGCTTCTTCTGATGCTCCTAACTCAGGATTTTCATTGCTCCCACCCGAAGATGATTCGCCACTCCTCGGTTCAGCTCCACCCTCTTCCTCGCTGGATGACTCCAAAGGTTGTTCTTCTTCCATTGGCACTGATTCAACCTCTCCATCCTTGGATTCCGAAACTTCTTCAGGCTCTACAACTTGGTTATCATTAGCAGCAGATTGTTCCATCGCCCCGGCTACTTCACCAAGTGAAAAATCTTGGGTAGCTTCTGTGGCCGCTTTGTTAGTTTTCTCAATCTTGGTTGCTACTACAGGATTAACTGGGCGTTGCGTGGCTACTCCACTTGGAGAGACACTCAAGCCACTGCCCTGACTTACTGGTATTGCCTCTCCGCCACCAGGCGGGGTAAAGGCAACTATAGACTCGGTCACATCCAACTGCACACCCTGATTAGGTTGTGCTGCCATTTGGAACTCCGTACCGCGTATGCCCGCCACCCCAACAGGAGAATCAATGTTAAAGCTCGATGCCTTGTTTAATTTCTTGGTTTTTACCACCAAACTTCCGTAATCCAAATCAATCAAAACCTCGGAAGCACTAGGTTCCCCTGGCAACTCGGCCAACTTCCGACCATCGTCGACAAAAGGTTCCTGCTCAAAGCTGGCCACTTTCATCCGGGTATTTTCTGTGAGCGTTAACAAAGTACCATTACTCAACAAGCCAACAAGTTTTCCATCTGCACCCGTCTTGATTGTATGGCTTGTTGGTATAACAGCACCAACTTTGATCGCAGGTCCTTCCTGACCATTAATCTGTAGGTACTGCACATCACCCGAACTGGATATTAAAATAAAGGCCCCGTTATTCGAGCCAACCTCTTTCGCATACCCTGTTGTTTGCAACAGTACAATCGCTCCTAAAAGAAATCTCGAAAAATCAAATAATCTCATTACTCAAGTTCCTCTCCCTTGCTCTCGTCCACGCCGGAATCATTGAGGTATTTCCATCTTTGACTACCATAGTCAAAGAGCATGCGCTTTTGGTTTAACTCGCCATAAAAATAATACCACGACCCAAGATCATGGGAGTACAAATAGGGGTAGACGGATTGCCGGGTCCACACCCAGTTAAGTCCCTCTTTCCACAACCACAAACCATTACCCTGACCCCCACTCGGGTAGATCCAACCCAAGTCGATATGGTACCACCAACCGCCATCCCCTTTGAAATAAGTGCCAAACCACCAGCTATTCCACCAGCCAGGGTTTCCTTCGATACGGAGAGCACCCGTCCATACATCACCAAGCTTGCGGTTATCAAATCCCCCACGATTTACATTTTCAAACTCTTCTAATAATCCAAGATTCTCTCCTTCTTCATTGGAGGCAAAAGCCATAACATAGACCTTTTTAACATCCTCACCGGGAAAGAATTCAAATTTGAATGTCATCGAATCTGTGGCTTGCAGAATCCTAAACACCCCATCTTTCGAAGGGTCGTAAAAAGGTTGATCAAAACTTATATAAAAGCCGGTTTCGAGGCTACCTATGGCTACATCATCAAGAATTTCTCCAGTTGCACGAATAATTCCACTTTCGAGTTCCTCGACTGGTTTTGTATCCACAATTGGTGCCACTTGGTCCCAAACGAAGACAGAAAAGTTTTCCTCAATAAACTGACCAGTACTTACAGTTCCTCTTACACGAATCGTATATTCAGAAATCTTCTCAAAATCAAAAACTTCCTTTGTCCGCAAAACTCCACTCTCCGAAAGTTCGAACTTCGCATTATCCACTCCCCCTACTGCCAAAGAGTATATCATTTCTCCTTCATCCGGATCGGTCGCATTGAACTCACCAACAAAA
>NZ_CAXLML010000210.1:0-8640 GCF_964187505.1 Candidatus Chordibacter forsetii | reverse complement strand
CAGGTCATCGCCAACTCGCAGGTCCCACCCAATTCTGAGGTTCAAGTGTTGGGGATTAAAGGATCAACCTTGATTGTAGCTCATTTGCAAAACTCAAAACTTCGAGGAGAGGTTAACATTGATAAAACCGACTTTAAACAACTACTCGCCTATCGTTTTGAGCTTAATAAGAAGAAAAGATTAGAGTTGGCTAAAAATGTCTCCCTTAAAAAACCTAACCCTGTCAGCAATATTAGAAAGACTACACCAAATAAAACCGAACAAGATGTCATTCCGGACCCATTAGATTTTGGCCACGGTAGATTTTGTATATGCAAAGAGTGTCGAGAGAAACGACTTGCTAAAACAGGTAGCTTGAAAAGTGGATTTGGGATAGAACCTTAACCGTAAGTAATTATGCAAAAAAAGAAAAAGAAGAAAACCATCGAGATTGGTGTTCATGTAAAAGAAATTGTTAGTTCGAAGGGAAACAAGAAACGATGCGGGGAAGTATTAATGATCTTACAAGATGACCCAGGGGATCCAACTTGTGAGCTCCTCGAGGTAGACCCTGATGACCTTACTCCCTTGGAGAAAGGTTCTGACGGTGTTCAAATGTTTAAAGCTAAAAGGTCAAAATTAAAACCCTACACTCCCCGAAAACAATTATTCTCAAAGAAAACATTTGAAAAAGGCGATGTGATCCAAAGTAAACGAGGTGGAAGTTTCAGGTATGGTAGAATTGTATGCTTCGTTCACCCGGATGGTCTTTATTCAACTTCTCATGAAGATGGCTACAATGGTAAAGATCTTATCGAGTGTGTAGAAATTGAGAAGAAACCTGGACTCCTTCAGATCATAGGACCTGATGGTGACCCCAAGCGTTTTCAAGCGAAGGGCAAGGACTGTAAGATCATGAAAGTCATAACCACAGATTCAAAGGGAGACGAAACAACTATGCACAGGTTGGATATCCCAGAAGAAGATAGTTTTTAAATATCACAATTGGATTACTTTAAGTATTGCTAAATCTATTTCAGTCTTAGAAAGCAAGATTGTTTTAAAGTTTTTGATTTTATAAGGAATTAAGTTGCAGTTTGCACGTGATGCAGACTTTGTCTCAAAACTTATATTTACTTTTCCACTTTGCCATCTAGTGATGCACCACTTTATGTCATAGGCCTTTAGTACATACTCAACCGTTTCTTCACGATCCAAGTAAAAAACTCCTGAAATCTTCTTGACCACTTTATATAAAAAAAACCGTGGTAAACACGGTTTCTATTTAAAGGTAAGCAGTTAAGTTATTGGTCGTACTTGCCGGATTTAATTTTTTGGCAAGAAGCAATCGAAATACCCACTTCGGTTGAAGCTTCTGACAATGTTTTGCCAGAAGAAAGTAAGCTTTTTACCTGTAAAACAGTCTCAGGAGTTACTTTCCCTCGGCGTGATTCAATACCAAATCGTTTGTAAAATTCTGCACGGGAAATCGGGGGCATACCTTTTACATAACATTCCAAGTAATCGACCACAGAGCGAAAAATCTTTCGACCATCGCTTCTTATGTGGCGTTTATGGTCATCCTTAATAATTGGGTAATGAACAGAAAGTTTTGGTTTTGTAGGTTTGGCGTTTTGAGATTTAATCTTCTTCTCAATTTTGGCTTTCAAAGCTTTAAGTTCTTTAAGGTCTTCAATTTGGTCTAAGTTCATAATTTTATTTGTTATTTATGTGTTTATTTTAAATTAAAGAGTTATGTAAAGAATAATCATATAATTTTTCTATCTAAATTTCGGTACTGAATAGCTTCGAGTAAGTGGTTTCTTTCAATATTAACACTATTACACATATCGGCTATGGTTCTTGAAACTTTTAATATGCGTGTGTATGCACGAGCAGATAGAGAAAGCTGGTTCATTGCATGGACTAAAACCTGTTTGTTTTCATCACTTAAAAAACAAGCCTTTTCAATCCAGGAATCTGGCATAAATGCATTCGTTTTTATCTTTAATTTAGAAAATCTTTCTCGTTGAATTTTCCTACAAACTTCAACGCGTCTTCTAATTACTTCTGAACTTTCGGATTTTTTGAAGTTTTGTAATTCGGTAACAGCAAGAGCAGGCGCCTCAACATGTAAGTCAATACGATCTAATAAAGGCCCACTAATTTTAGATCTGTATTTTTGGATTTGCGGAATCGAGCATCTGCACGAATTCTTAGGATCACCCAAGTAACCGCAGGGACAAGGGTTCATTGAAGCCACAAACATGAACCTACTAGGCAAGGTAACTTTTCCGGCACTTCTGGATATAGTCACTTCTCCGTCTTCAAGGGGTTGCCGAAGGACTTCCAAGACAGACCTTTTAAACTCGGGCAACTCGTCGAGAAATAAAACCCCATTGTGTGCGAGCGATATTTCACCAGCACCAGGTATTGTACCGCCTCCGATCAGACCCACATCACTAATGGTGTGATGTGGCGCACGAAAGGGACGAGAATTCAAGCCGTTTGCCATGTAAGAGGCATCCCCAGTTGACGAGTATATTTTAATAATCTCAATATATTCATCCATTGAAGGAGAGGGTAAAATTGTAGGTATTCTCTTTGATACCATAGACTTCCCCGATCCTGGCGGTCCAATAATTAACAGATTGTGCCCACCGCAAACTGCAACTTCAACAGCCCTGCGCAGCTTAGGCTGGCCCTTGACTTCATTAAAATCGTATAAAGGATCTTCAGCAGTATTGCTTGAGTTAATTGATGGTCGAATCGCATCCAAGGTAACTTTTTGGTTAAGGAAATCTACAACCTGAGAAAGATTATCAACGCCATAGACTTCAATACCATCAACCAAGGAAGCTTCTTTAGCAGATGCAACTGGCAGGATAACACCTCGCCTTTTTTGTTGCTTTGCTAATACCGCCATGGAAAGCCCTCCCCGAACGTAGCGTAATTCACCGGAAAGGCCAAGTTCTCCGGCAATAAGGAACTCTTTAAGGAGGTCATGACCTAACTGTTTCGTTGAAGCGAGTAAACACAAGGCTACAGGTAAATCAAAAGCACTACCCTCTTTTCTTAAATCCGCTGGAGCTAAATTGACTGTGATACGAGTACGAGGAAGCGAGAATCCCCCATTGGAAAGGCTGGAGTGTACACGGTCGAGTGATTCCTTAACGGTTGCATCAGGAAGGCCAACCAGTACAACTCGGGGGTCACCCCGCTCTCCACTATTAGCCTCAACTGCTACAGGCAAAGCTGACACGCCAAGCAAGGTAGCAGAATTTGTAGAGGAAAGCATTTAGGTTAAATATTTCATATATTTAGCGCCCTATTCTTAATCAGGTTTGAAATCTCCCGAAAATTAGGATGAGCAGAGGATTGAAGTTCGCGAAAAATAAAACTTTCTAATGGAATAACTTCCACTCCTGACTGAACCAGTTGGGAAAGGCAGCGTTCGCCATCTTTTGGAACTCGGCAACTAATGCAATCAGACAGCAAGGTGACGGAAAAACCTGCCTTTAAGGCATCGAGTGCGGTCAGGAAGATGCAAATTGGAGTTTCTATTCCGGCCAGTATGATTCTTTTTGTGGTGGATTGGGTAAGGAAATCGCAAAAACCCGAAGATCCAAATGCAGAAAAAGTATCCTTAATTATTTTTTGGGGATTATCTAGCTGGGAAACTATTTGCTGATCTGTACTCCCCAGTTTCTCAGGAACTTGTTCTGTAAGAACAGAAGGGACCTGGACCAATTTCGAACAGGCAGCGAGAATCGAACAGGATTCAATTAGTTCGTCTGCATTTTCAATGGAATTAAGTAAGCGTAATTGCATATCCATAAATACAATTAGACTGGATCGTTCTTGCATCATAGGTTTTTTACTTAGCACCATCTTTTAAGGTTTATCAATACCCTGAATTTCCCTTACTCTCAAGAACAAGCATGCTTATGATAAAACATCTTTTACGATCTCATTACAAGTATTCACTTATTTGCATCCTATTGTTCCTGTTTAGTCAGCTTGGATGCTCAAAGAATGGTTACGATTCAACTAAAATAACTCACCGTCCCCGAATTTTTGTAGAGGGCGGTGCACCTATTCCAATTATCGATGAGTATGACATATCAGGAACAAAGCTAGGAAGCTTTTCTGATATATTCAGCCCAAACAAAGAAGGCCGTATTTATGGTATCTGGATCGGGCTAGACCGGAGAGCCGCAATGACCCTGCAGAAAGAAACCGCCAACCGGATTGGGAGAAGTTTAAGCCTTGTCGTAAACGGAACTGTTGTTGGCATACACCCAATCGAATCTACGATAACTAATGGATTCATTCCATTCATGTTTGCCCATCGCAAAACCGAAGAAGAAATTTATGCATTTTACAGCAAACTCGAACTTTCTGTTAGGCATATCAACCTTGAGTTGCAAAATCAGAGAAATTAAAAGTGGTCGGTCTTGGTAAAATGATTATCCGATTGAGTGCTATCACAATAGCATTTTTATTTTGCCATAACTTATCTGCCAATTTTTTAACCCTCGCTTGGCCAACACCCAACCCATCTTTTGCAAAAGGGCTTGGATACCATGCATTTCTTCAAAAAACTGGTCCAGGGAAAGAGTTTTCATCAGGTGCATTTGGTTGCGTGAGAAATAATGGCTATAAATTCCACGAAGGCCTGGACCTTTTCCCTCTAAGGAGTAGCAAGCAAGGCCACGCAGAAGATAGTGTATTTGCTGTAATGGATGGAACTGTTTCCCATGTTAGTTATTCGGCTACCGCGAGTGCTTACGGGAAATATATTGTAGTGGAACATAAAGGTTTTAACCCCGTATTGTATTCCCTCTATGCACACCTTGCTAAAATTTCCGATGGATTAAAAGTTGGGTCGAAGGTGAAAATTACACAAGTTCTCGGCAAAATGGGGAATTCTGCATCGTTCCACATCCCTTTAAGCCGTTCTCACTTGCATTTTGAAGTGGGATTGCGCCTAAGCGATCAATTTAGCAAATGGTATGACCGTCAAAGCTTTAAGACTAAAAATAAACACGGTAATTTTAACGGTTACAACTTAGTCGGATTCGACCCAATTCATTTTTATTCAAGTTTTCAAAAAATGAAGTTTTCTTCACCGAAGGAATACCTAAATAGCCTACCAGTAGTTACGAAAATTAGGGTTAGTGCACCTAACCTACCCTTTTTCGCCCGTCAAAACCCCTCCCTTACTACGGGTAATATTAAGGGTCTTTCAATCAAGTCATGGATTTGTTCATTCGGGCCTTTTGGTGTCCCCCTTCGACTTGAACCGTCAGGATTAAGTACTACAGAAAAAATTCAGGTCTTAAGTTATAACGAGCAAGTCGATTCCGACTCCTGCAGGAAACTTATCGTAAGGGATAAAGGAAAATTGAGACCATCGAATCAACTTGAAACATACCTCGAGCTAATTTTTCTTGAGTAAAATGACTGCTTCACCCCTTCGGGTCGCCTGCTTTGTGTCCTCTCACGGCTTTGGCCATGCAACACGAATGTCAGCAATTATTAACCAGATTTGCCGAAAAGATAACCGGGCTGAAATCATGATCTTTAGCCAAGTGCCCTCATGGTTTTGGCCCGCTAACCTACCTCGGAATTGTAACATACAAATAATTAACGAAGTAACAGATGTTGGACTGGTGCAGAAGGGTCCTTTTCATCACTCCCTTGAAGACAGTTTTTTTCGAGTCGAGGAATTTTTATCCTTCAGTGATTCACGAACCAAACGATGCACCGCATTGCTTAAATCTTCAGATCCACACTTGGTTTTATGCGACATTTCACCACTAGGTATAGAATTGGGCAATCGATTGCAGATACCAACAGTTTTGCTAGAAAACTTCACTTGGGATTGGATCTATCAAAGTTATACCGGACAGTACCCTGGTTTCCAGCATTTGGTCGAGAAACTCAAAAAAATATATGATAAAACAGACCTGCGCATCCAGTGCCGACCTTTTTGCAATGAGGTCAAAAACTGCCCCTCTGTAAACCCAATCTTTCGATTCCCTCAAACAGACAGAGATATCGTGCTTTCAAGACTAGGTTTGAGCTCAAGTGACAAATATGTGATTCTGACGACTGGGGGTATTCCAATGAAGCATGAAATCCTACAAGATACTCATGGATTTCATGTTATTATCCCTGGCGACTACAATTCCATTAATCGGCAAGATAAAGTCACATACATTCCCATGAATTGTGAGATAGCCTTTATTGATCTGGTTCAGTCATCCAGTCATGTAATCGGGAAAGCTGGGTACAGCACAGTGTCCGAGTGTTGGGGCATGAATATTCCTTTTACTGGAGTCTTCCGGGAAGATTTCCCAGAATCACAAGTCTTGAGGGAATTTTGTCAAAAAGCTTTAACCTTTAATGAAATCAGCCATTTAGCTTTCATTGATGGTTCATGGTTTGAGTTATTCGAAGATCTGCCAATTACTAACATGGAACATTCCCCAAAAATTAATGGTGCAACTCAGGCAGTCGACGAGATAGTGAGTTTCATTAACGAATAAAAAAGTAATTGCATAAAAACTGCCTAAAACCTCGATGAATAGAGTCACTCCAACTACTGGAAAATTCAAGGAGGGTTTGAGTGCAGCCTGCCTAACCTTACTTTTAATGAACTCTGTATTATGGTTTAATCCATTGGCTTTTATTAAACAAAACAAAGCATATAGTTATGATATGAAGCTTAACTGGCAGAAGAGTTATGAACCTGACTCTGCCCCCTCTCCATTAAAAATATATACTGAAGCCAACCCTAGTGTAATGGATAACCAACCCGACGAAACAAATTTGATATCCACTCAAAATCAACAAGCTGCTCAACCATCACCAGTTGACAAGCTGAACAGAAATGAAACTCTGCCCGAAAGTACAGGTACTTCGCAAAACTTAAAGATCGTACCCAGACTAGAGATAAAGCCTTCAACGGATCTGCCCGAACCAAAAGAATCTACAATAACAGTCCCCCAAAAACTACCCTCCTCCATTCTCCCCCCAAAGAACTCCTCAGGTATGCCCCAAGAGATCAATGATGGATGGTCAGAAGGACCACGCAAGAAAGACAAGGACAGAAAAATCATTAACCTTTCGAATCAACTTCCTTTAGACAAATCAAATAGAACTACTCCACAAGAAGACAATCCTCCTGTCGTTCAAAAAACTAGACCTAGGCTCTCTTTGGACTTGCTTAACGGCCCATTGTTGCAAAAAACCACAAGTGCTCCGAGGGTTGGCAAACTAGCAGTGGAGTGTCGCCTAAATCCTTACGGCGTTTACATGCAAGCAATGCTCAAATCAATAGAAAGGCAATGGGGTGAACTGATACTTGATTCGTACAGGTATTTGCAACGAGAACAATTCCCTGAAAAAGCTATGTTTCGATTCACCCTACTGAGCAACGGACAAATCAAAAACCTCAACCAAATAGGATTTAATCTCACTGAGCAATTATCGACAGAACTGTGCAGGCAAGCAATTGCATCCAGATCGCCCTTTGGCATTTGGACTGAAAAAATGATTGAGGAGTTTGGGTATTCAGATGAAATTTCAATTACTTTTAACTATAAATGAAGATAGCTGAAAATGATATGCCCTTTGAGCTTCCTTTAGACAGGGAGTGTAATGTTATTGATTTTCACCCCAGCGGTATTTGGGCAATTGAAAAGGCATGCGGTATATTGTCTCACCCTAATCGCAATGGTGAAAACAAAAGGGTTTTGTTGCATAGTTCCTATGATTTTGATCTAGAGAAATACCACTGGGTTGACGCAAAAGGAAATGAAAGAGAATTTTATCTTGTACACCGATTGGACTCTGCCACTTCTGGTCTAATTCTTGGTGTATCTAGCTTCAATGTAGCCGAAAAATTAAAGGCGGCGTTTTTAAACCGAGATGTTAAAAAAACCTATTTTGCCATAGTCGCCTATAATGGAAGACCTGTTAGGCCAATCTGGAAGGATTTCCTTCAAAAAAACCCCTCTAAGGGTAAAATTAGAGTAACTTCAGGTAAAACAGGTGACTCAGCAATAACTTCAGTTTCAATGCAGAGAAAGACACCTACTAGGTTTGGGAACCTTGCACTCCTTGAACTTAAGCCAAAAACTGGTCGAACTCACCAGTTGCGCGTTCAATGTGCTAATCGAAAACTACCAATTATTGGTGATAGAACCTACGGAAACTTTGAATTGAATCGTAAGATTTCCAAAGCTACCAAGGTGCAAAGAATTTGCCTGCATGCATCAAAAATCTCTTTTTCCATCAAAGTAAATGGAAAGTCCATACAATGGGAAGCTGAGTCTGCAATGCCCAGAGCATTTGCAAGATTGCTTCACTGAAGAATAAAGCCTAACTGAAGGCCGTTGACTAAAGGTCAAAACCCGCGGAAAGTTCAATCATATGGCCCTGTAATCGGTCATAGTTTTCATGCGCCGAGGTTAGGTAATGTTTATAATCGAGGCTTATCGACCAGTTTTCCATAACTCGGTATGACCAACCAAGTAAAAAATCATAGGAAAAACCAACTCCATCATATTTATGACCTCCGAGCTCTTTATTTACAAAAGCAATGCCCAAACCAATACCAACTCGTAGATCGGCACGAGTACCCAAGCTTTT
>NZ_CAXLML010000209.1:0-3801 GCF_964187505.1 Candidatus Chordibacter forsetii | reverse complement strand
AAAAGATAAGTGTGGTATCCCTGGTGCCGAACCCGCAAAGATTGATCTAGTTGAATCATCCGCTCCCTCTTGTTCTCCGGAGTCGGGTTGCTGTTAAAAGATTTATTTTACTGTCGTTAGCAATTCGAGTACGCCAGAACGGGAATCTTCTCTTCGTTCAACTGCAGCAAGCAAGGATTGAGGGTCACCAATTAAAGTAATTTTCGACTTTGCCCGACTGGTTGCGACATAGAGAAGTTCTCGACTGAGTAGTCGGGCATCTGCAGGAGGTAAAACAATCAAAACCTGCTCAAATTCTGAGCCCTGACTACGGTGAATCGTGGTGCAATAACCGATTTGATGACCAGGTAGTCGGGAAAAAGAAATCTCCCTGAGTCCCTGATCGTCGGGAAAATGAGCGATGTTATTCATGATTACTCCATCGTCCCCGTTAAACAATCCAATAGAATAGTCATTTACTCCAACTACTACTGGCAGAGGATTATCGACTCTCGGAGGAAGGATCTTTTGCACTCTTTCGTTCCATCCATCTACACCAAAGCGTCCCTGGTTGTGAGCACAAAGAATGCGAAATTTACCAAGGGCAGAGATTGCTTCCTGCGGATCGGTTGATTGATTGAAGAATGCAAAGCCTTGCCGAAGCAATTGTGGAATCGCAGGATCGTCCAGCGATTCGATCAAGCAAAGAGAATCTTCAGATGCACGAACCATTGACAATGCATCCTCGCCCCTCCCCTCGCGAATTGCATCACAAAGATTGCCGAGTTCATCGGTTGATGGTTCTTGTCGGGATCGGCGATGGGAATGAGATAGATTAACAAGGCAACCGCCCAAGGGGTGATTAATCTCTTTAAATCTCCCCAATTTTGAAAAGGATGCCAGGTTTGTTTTTTGGTGAGTATAAAAGGTATTAGGAATAAGCTCGCGAACCAATGAATTAAATACTGCACCGCCCTGTACGGGAGATAATTGATCCGCATCGCCAGCGAGTATAAGAACTGCATCCTTACTTAAAGCCGAGCAGAGTTTCGCCATTAGGGGTAAATCAACCATCGACACCTCGTCCACCACCACGACATCACAAGAAAGAGGATTTCCAGCATTACGCCTGAAGTCTACAGACCCGTGAACTGATCCGAGTAATCGGTGCAAGGTACTTGCCCGGGCACTGTGTAGCAACTTTTCTGCAACCTCACAGGGAAGGTCCACATCTTCCAATGTTTGGGCGATGGATTGGCGCATTCGATGAGCAGACTTCCCGGTAGGTGCGGCTAAAGCAATCGAAAGACCTGGAGATTCCTTCAGCATACAAGCAAGCAAAAGAGCAAGAGTACGGGTCTTACCTGTTCCTGGACCACCAGTGAGAAAAAGTAAGTTCGTTTGCATTCCTACTCCCACTGCTAAGGATTGGGAGTCATCGAGATGGGGACGAATTACTTGGTCAAAAAATTGCAGACTACCGGATGAAAAAGAACGGTGCTCGAGGCATGCTCGAGCAGCCAAAGATTTGGCAATTTCTATCTCATATTCGAAGTATCGGCGAAAATACAAACTTCCTGAAGCGGTCAGCACAAGGGGAAGGTTTTCATCTGCCTGCCCGACAGGAGAAAAAATACTCGGATCTGCACAAAGATCCTGATACTCAGAAGCAAGAAGATGGGTGGTTCCTTTTTCGTTTTGCAAGGTGAGGCGTTCGCACAAACTCCCCAGAACCTTGGCATGCTCGGGAGATTCCCGTGATGCAAAGAAAGACCCGACCGCCCGCGCCAAGGCAAGTAGATGCGGACTGTTTTCCTGATCCTTTTTCATTTGGAGGGAACCGGCGAACAAAGGGTATCTTCTAGGGCACTGACCACTGAAAGGGAGGGGAGATCAAAAAAGATGCCGCGATTGGAAGATGGTCGAATACCACGAGTGAACAAATAATAAACCCCGCCGAAATCCCGCTCATATGAAAATCCAGGAATGCGGGATTTCAAAAATTTATAGATCGCGAGTACATAGAGATGGTATTGTAAAATGTAATGATTATCATGCATCTCTTGCTCAACGGCAGCCTGTTCAAATCCATCCACCCGTCCGCTAAGGAGATTGGATTTCCAATCGAGAATGTAATAACGTCCACGATCACGAAAGACCAAATCGACCAAGCCAGTCAAATACCCATCCTTTTCCAATTCCGCCCATTCCGATCCATCTACCCTCGATAAATATTTTTTAAGTTGGGAATCATCAGGAAGAATTGATCCGAGTTTGGATAGTTCCGTGCTTGCAGAAGGAAAGAGAAATTCCATCTCTTCCATCCGGTCGGAAGTAGACAAAGAAGAGAGTGAAAAACCAGGAAACAGATCGACCGTCATCACATGGCTGACCATTTTCAAAATAGGTGCTTTCCAAATTAAAGAATCAAATTGATGATCCTCCAATTTCGATCCAACCATTTCCTCCCAACCGGATGAATCGTCAAAGGACAAATGTTCAAACAGGTCGTGCATAAAATTCCCGGCATTTGCACCTGCAGGGAATTTAAAGATTAGATCATCAGAGATTGAACCATCCATTTTTTCGCCCTCCTCGACCGATACGCCATCCAGATCAAACCCATTAAAATCGACCTGCTTGGTCAGACTGCTAAAAGACTCAATCCGATTCCCTGTGGGTAAAGTCCGCCCACGGGGAAAAACTTCTGAAAGCAAAGAATCCGGGGCGACTCGAAACTCTGCGGTTTGTCCATTCCGTACTCCACGCTCGGTTGGGTTAAGAGATAAATAATCGTGGGTAATTTCTTCATTCAAACCAGAGTGTTCAATCCAGCCTGCAATCCCTCCAGTACTGGATGATTTTGTAATTTCCTGCAAAATCCGGCCCTGTGCAGATGAGGGAACTTGCTCAGTACCAACTTCAGGAAGATGATAAAGATAACATCGTGAGGACGCCCGGGTAAGACCAACATAAAGAACGCGTGCATCTTCCCGGGATTCTGCCAAATAGCCACGATTCAAATCTTCGTCATTTGCCAACTCCCGCATACCCACAGTCAATTGCCCATCTTTATCGTGATAAGTGAACGCCCCTTTTTTGGGTTCGGTGGAAAACCCCAGAAAAGGAAGAAAGGTAATTGGATACTCCAAACCCTTTGATTTGTGAACCGTGAGAATGCGAATGGCCGCAGATTCGGATTCAAGGCGTAATTGATACTCCTCATTCGAGCGGTTCTTTTGGTCCATTTTTGCACGTAACCATACAACAAGAGAGGATGGAGACATCGGATTGTTTGCGGTTGCTTGGTGTAGAACCTCGGAAAGATGTAAAAAATTAGTCACCCGGCGTTCACCATCCGGGCGTTTTAAATTCCGTTCAATCGCTCCGGTTTCTCGAAATAATTTTCGCAAAGCCACATAGATTCCCTGTTCTCGCCAGGTCTGTCGAATACCACGGAATTGCCCGACCCATCTTTCCCATTCAGCTGGATCATCCTTCCAACCCTGGAAATCATCACTCGACATTCCCAGCAAGCCTGTAGCAAGAGCCCGTCTGATAGAGCGATCATTTTGTGCATCGACTATTCCCTGTAAGACCCAACAAAGTTCACGACTCTCTTCGGTCTCAAACAAGCTCATGTCACTAAAAACAACGGCGGGTAATCCGCGGGAACAAAAATATTCCCAAACCTCACGGGCTTCGGAGTTCGATCGTACAAGGACTGCAATATCGCCCGGGTTCACCTCTTTTCCCCCTACCCTTCCGTCATTCAAAAGATCAAATATTTCATTGGCCATATCAATACGGATGGCGCCCTGA
>NZ_CAXLML010000208.1:0-13173 GCF_964187505.1 Candidatus Chordibacter forsetii | reverse complement strand
GGAAATCAAAAGACCTCAAGGCAAAATTCTCCAACCCTGTGCTCCATGATGAATACCTTTATGGATTTAGTGAGAACCTGCTCGTCTGCCTGGAAGCCAGTACGGGCAAACTGCAATGGCGCGGGAAAAAATACGGCTATGGACGCATCCTCGTTTGCGGTGAACAACTGATTATTCTTGGGAACACCGGCGTGCTCACCGTGGTCGATGCCAACCCGGAAAATTTCCGCGAGGTCTTTTCCGGAGCCCTACTCAGCGATGCCCGATGCTGGAATGGACCCGCCCTAGTCAATGGCTACCTCTTCGCCCGTAATGGTGAGGAAATCGCTTGCTTTGACTTGGTCAAGTAAGTTCCCTCTTTTTACCCAAACTCTGGAATCTCTGACCAGTTGGTGGTGTAGCGCGGGGTGCGCATTTCCCGGCGCATCCGCCAGGAATGATCCATTCCCTGAGCACCCCAGAACCCACCCATGGTTCCATAGCGGGCGGCGACCTCCTCCACCGCATCAACAAATCCACGAGTACGGTCATCCCCAAATTCCTCAAACAATAAACCCTGTTGGGAATTTGAAGACACAAGATCGAGTAGAATAATACCGGCTTTTTTATAGGAATACCCCGGTCGGTAAATTGCCCGTAATAGCTCTTTCGCCCGTCGGATCACCCGGATGGGGTCATCGGTTGGTTCATCCAAAGAAAGAGCACGGGCATTGGAATATTGGGCCTGATCCTCGCGGAATCGATTAGTCATGACAAATACCTGAATCCCGCAGGCAAGCGACCCTTCTGCCCGCACCTTACGGATCGCCCGCACCGCATAGTTCGCCACCGCTTCTTCCAGCTCCACCAGTCCGGTGACCGGTTTGCCAAAGGAACGCGAGCAACAGGTATTTTTACGGGCAGACGGAACCTCTTCCAAATCGAGACAGGGCGTGCCCCGTAATTCCTGCCAGGTACGCTCGAGAGTGACTCCTCCAATCGAACGGACCACGGAAGCTGGTACCTGAGTAAGAGACCAGGCATCGTGAGCACCCACCCGACGAAGGCGAACAGCAAGCCTCTTCCCTACACCCCACACATCCTCGATCGCTACCCGACCCAGGGCTTCGAGGTCACCGTGATCAACTTGCATACACCCACTGCCCATTTTTTTGGCTAGGCGGTTGGCAAGTTTTGCCAGGGTCTTAGTCGAACCGAGCCCAACGGAGATTGGTATACCCGTCCACTGCCCGACCGTCCGGCGCATCCTTACCGAAAGCCCAAGGGGATCAGAAATGCCTGAAAAATCAAGAAAGGACTCGTCGATGGAATAGACCTCAAGCTCGGGGGCAAATCGGCGAAGGACAGAAACCACCCGCCCGGACATATCACCATACAATTCATAGTTGGAAGAAAAAACCTGTACCCCGTTTTGCTGACAGAGACTTTTGATTTGATGGAAAGGTGCCCCCATTGGCACCCCGATCTCTTTGGCCTCGTTGGAACGGGCCACTGCACATCCATCGTTATTGGAAAGCACGATGACCGGGCGGTTCTGCAAGTGCGGACGAAACACCCGCTCGCAGGAGACATAAAAATTGTTGCAATCAGCCAGGGCGATCACAGGGAATGGATCACATTGGTGACCACTCCCCAAAGATGGGCTTCATCTTGCTCCTGAAATTGTATGGAGGGATAGTCAGGATTTTCTGGAACCAACCAAGTGACTCCCTTTTCTCGGCGCATTCTTTTGACCGTAAGTTCGCCATTGATCGAGACCACCACCACCTTGCCATCTTCTGCGGTCAAGCTCCGGTCGACCACCAGCAAATCACCATCGTGTATGCCCGCTCCAATCATCGAATCTCCGCGGGCCCGGGCAAAAAAGGTGGCTGCGGGTTGGCGAACGAGATGGGCATTGAGATCAAGGGCACCCTCGGCATAGTCGTCTGCCGGGGAGGGAAAACCCGCTGATACCCCGCAGGCATAGAGGGGAAGTTCGTGCTCGCGTTCTCGAACAAAGCGAAGCACTCTTTCGACTTGGCTAATCGGCAGTCTCACCGGTCGAGTGGGCTCTCCGTATTGGTTGCTCCCTTTTGGTCTTCCCGCTCCTTCTCTTCTTCCTCCTTGGTTTCTCATTTTCTTGTCTTTTTGAAATATGTAACAGAATTCAAAAAGAGCAAGAAGTTCAGGTAAAAAAGATGATCCAAAAGAATCAAACGATCGTTTTATTTAAATGGAAAATAGTAATCAATCCACTCCTAGTAGACATTTAATTGCGGGTGCATCCCGCGGGATTGGTCGGTCGCTAGTCGATCAATCAATCGCTGCCGGACACCAAGTCTACGCCCTTTCACGCACTCCGCCAGCATCCACCCCTACGGATTGCCAGTGGATTATTGGAGATGTTTCTAACCCAGCTTCCTTCGCTGATCAATTACCCGAACAAATCGATGCCCTCACTTATTGTCCGGGAAAAGTGGTACTTGGCCCACTCAAACGCTTACGCCCCGAACAAGTTCTTGAAGCATATCAAACCAATGTGCTCGATGCCTTTACCTTGATTCAATCTTTGCTCCCCAAACTTTCCGGGTCGATTGTGCTTTTTTCATCCGTGGCAGCACGCACCGGATTGCCCAACCACTGTGCTATCTCTGCCGCCAAGTCAGGACTGGAGGGATTTGGGATTGCTCTCGCTGCTGAGCTCGCACCCAAAGTACGCGTAAACCTGGTTGCTCCCACCCTCACCCCCACTGAAATGGGACTATCCATGGTCGGCGGTGAAAAGATGATCCCCATGATCGAAGGACGTCACCCATTAAAAAAGCTCCCCGCAGCAGACGAAGCCGCTTCGGCCGCTCTTTTCCTGCATTCATCGGGTGCTGCTTCTATGACCGGACAGATTCTCAAGGTTGACGGTGGGATGTCCCGCCTCAAACTAGGGTAATGATTACCACCCGCTCTCCTCAGTCCGGCAAGCGGGCTATTGTTTGGTTCCGCAAAGATTTACGCTTAGCTGACCACCCCGCTCTTGATGCCGCCCTTCAGGCAAACAAAGAAATTATTCCCGTATTCATTTGGGATAAGGAAGAGGGTGGCAACTGGTCACCAGGTGCCGCATCCCGTTGGTGGCTTCATCACTCCCTCGAAAGCCTCAGTTCTTCGATTACGAAGCTTGGGGGCACTTTCATCCTTACACAGGGCAATGCCGCTCATGTTTTGCCAGAACTTGCTAAGGCTCACCAGACGGACCAAGTCTTTTATGGCCGGTGTTACGACCCGGCGGGCATCGCCACGCAGGAAGCGGTGGAGGAAGCTTGCGACCTACAAGGTATTAACACCGAGTCCTTCAACTCCTCCCTGCTTCAGGAACCCTGGGAGACTAAGAACGGAACGGGCAAACCCTTTCAGGTATTTACTCCGTACTGGAGGAAGTCCCGAGCTATCATTTATCGGGAACCAGCAAGTTACGATCCCAAGAAACTTTCATTCGTTCAGCAAACTTCCTCCCCTCAATCACTTACCGAGCTTGCTTTGCTTCCCGATCATCCATGGCATAATAAAATGGGTACCCATTGGGAAGTATCGGAATCTGCCGCTCATCAACAGATCGAACGCACGGTTGAGGAAGTTACCCGTTCTTATGCCACCCGCAGAAACCATCCGTCGGTCGATGGAACCTCCCGCCTTTCCCCCTATCTTGCCTGGGGCCAGGTAAGTCCGCGGCAAATTTGCAAAGCGATATTGCAGGCGGAAAACGAGGGCAGTCATCGAGGAGAAAATAAATTTCTGGTGGAAATCGGATGGCGGGAATTTTCCTACCATCTACTCTATCATTTCCCAATCATACCCGACCAGCCCTTGCGTCCTAAATATGCCAATTTCCCATGGCTGGACGATCCAGATAATTTGAAACGCTGGCAGCTTGGAAAAACTGGATACCCTATGGTCGATGCTGGTATGCGTCAGCTTTACGAGACCGGATGGATGCACAATCGTGTACGTATGGTTGTTGCCTCCTTCCTGGTCAAACATCTCCTCCTGCCTTGGCAGGATGGAGCCCGATGGTTCTGGGATACCCTAGTTGATGCTGATCTTGCCAGCAATACTCAGGGCTGGCAGTGGGCTGCCGGATGCGGGGCTGATGCCGCTCCCTACTTCCGTATTTTCAATCCCATTACTCAAGGGACTAAATTTGATGTCCGGGGGGAATACGCCAAGCGTTGGATTCCCGAACTTGGCAACCTTCCATCCAAGCATTTATTTAGCCCTTGGACGGCACCCCCCTCCACCCTTTTGGAAAGTGGAGTTAAACTAGGAGACAACTACCCCGACCCCTGTGTAGATCATCCCGAGGCCCGGGCCCGGGCACTCGCTGCTCTTGCCACGCTCAAACAACCGTAAAACCATTTCATTCAATGGCATCTTCCCCTGTCCCCTCTCCCCGTCGCCTGCTCGTGGTCCTGGGAGATCAACTTGATTACGACCGCTTTCTCCCCGCCGACTTCAATGCTTCATCCGATCTCTTTTGGATGGCAGAAGCGAGTGAAGAGTCCACCCATGTACGATCGAACAAACACCGTATTGTTTGCTTCCTTGCAGCAATGCGGCATTTCCGAAATCATTTATCGAACAGTAAAATACCTCTGCTGTACCACGAGCTTGCAGAAGGCAACTCTTCTCTTAATCAACTACTTGCCGAGGATCTTAGAGCATTAAACCCAGAAATTGTCAGCTTGGTAAAACCTGGAGACCATCGGATTGAAGAAGCCCTGCAAAAAACCTGTCATGACCTCGGGGTTACCTGGGAAGTTCGCGAGGATGAACACTTTCTTTGTTCACAATCTGAATTTGAAGATCATGCCCGGGGAAGAAAATCTTTGCGGATGGAATTTTTCTACCGTGAGATGCGCCGAAAGCACGATGTATTGATGGATGGGAAAGACCCGGTTGGTGGAGGGTGGAATTTTGACAAGGAAAACCGCGAAAGTTTCGGCAAGCAAGGCCCCCCTCAATCTCCCAAGACCCGTGGTTGCCCGCCCGATTCCATAACTCAAGAAGTCATCGAATTGGTAAACCTTCGATTCCCCGACCACCCGGGCGATCTCAAACAATTTATCTGGCCGGTCACCCCCAAACAGGCAGAACAAGCACTTGACCAATTCATCAAGGATTGCCTTCCCACCTTTGGCCGGTTTCAGGATGCGATGTGGACAGACGAGCCCACCCTCTTCCATTCCCTTCTTGGGTCTCCCATAAATTTACGTCTGCTCGACCCCCGAAAAGTCATCCGGGCGGCCGAGAAAGCTTACCAAGAAGACAAAGCCCCTCTGCCCGCAGTCGAGGGTTTCATCCGGCAAATCTTGGGCTGGCGAGAATACGTTCGAGGAATTTATCATTTACGCATGCCAGAATACCGTGAACTAAATTTCCTGGAGGCCGATCGTGCACTTCCCGATTTCTTTTGGACGGGCAAAACAGATATGGCCTGTATGCGGGCCTCCCTGACTCAGGTGCTGGATACCGGGTATGGTCACCACATACAAAGATTAATGGTGGTTGGACTTTATTCCCTGCTTCACGGAGTAAGACCGGGCGAAATTAATGATTGGTTTCTTGCCAATTATGTCGATGCAGTCGACTGGGTGACCACTCCCAATGTTATTGGCATGTCTCAATTTGCCGACGGGGGAATCATGGCATCCAAACCCTATTCCGCGACTGGTGCTTACATCGACCGCATGAGCAATTATTGTAAAAACTGCCAGTACAAACCCAAGGAATCTGTCGGTCCCAACGCCTGTCCCTTCACCACCCTGTACTGGGACTTTCTTGACCGGCACCGTGAACGGCTCCGTGGAAACCAGCGTCTTTCCATGCAGATGCGCAACCTGACCCGACTTTCGGAGGATAAACTCTCAGAGATTAGAAAAGCAGCAAGTTGCCTGCGTCATCAGTCTTAGCCCCATCCTCCATTACCCGCTCTCCCATTCGGGCATAGCCGAGTAAGTTTTCAAGGGTGTCCACTTCTTCAGGTTTTTTATCCCGTCGCCATCTTTGTATCCGTGGAAAACGCAGGGCAACCCCAGATTTATGCCTGCCAGACGATCGGGCCCCCTCAAACGCAACTTCAAAAACGATTCCCGGACGAACGGACCGGACCGGACCAAATTTCCCGGTAATATTCTTACGGACATAGCGGTCGACCTCTTTTAATTCTGCGTCAGACAAACCGGAATAGGCCTTGGCCACCGTGACCAGTTCCTGCTGTTGATCGAGGACTGCTAAGGTATAATCGGAATAAATATTTGCTCGTTTACCATGGCCGAGTTGGGCAGCCACCACCACCATATCCGCAACATAGGGATCGACCTTCCACTTGTACCAACCCCCCATTACCCGGCCAGTAGAATAGACGGAATCCCGCCTTTTAAGCATCAATCCCTCCACTCCGCGATCCCTGGATTCTTCCCGCTGCTTGGCAAGCTTATCCCAGTCCATAGATTTTACAGGCATGGAAAGTTGCAGAGGAAACCCTCCGGGTAATTCTGCAAGCATGGATTCCAACCTTTTTCGGCGATCAAGAAATGGGAGGGTTCTTATATCCACACCCTCCATCTTTAAAAGATCATAAGCCATGAAACGGACCGGTTCTTTTTTCAGGACCGAAGGCCCAGGCTCCTTTCTGCCCAACCGCTTTTGTAAACGACTGAACGAGCGCATACCCTCTGGACCCCAGGCGAGAATTTCTCCGTCTATGGCCAGTCCAGCAGGCAAATGCGGGGAGAGTTTTAATAATTCCGGAAAAGATTCCCCGACCGATTCATCCCCCCGTGTCCATAACAAACCCCCGTTTTCCTCGTTTAAAAATTGGCAACGTATTCCATCCCATTTCCATTCCGCCCACCAATCGTTTAAATCACCTAAAGATTCAGGCTCTTTCAGCAAAGGACTGGCCAAGCAAAAAGGAAAAGGTCGGCACCATGAATCCTCCGGTCTTTCCTCGCCCACAATCTGTTCAAATTTTCGTATTCCAGGATCCCAATCTCCAGAAATCCGCTGAGCGATAATTGCGGGATCAACCTTTCCGACCTCGGCCAGGGCCTTGCATAAATTCCCATGGGATACCCCGATACGAAAGCCCCCGGTCAATAATTTATGAAAGGGTAAAAGGTCCATTGGTCGCAAACGATTCCATGCTCTTTTCAACGCTTCTGCCTTTTCACTCCTGTCCGCATGAGCCAAAGGAAGCAGGATTCCTTGGACCACTTCGCTTAAGCTGGCGGGATCAGCCTCTTTGTTTCCTCCAATTAAAAGCGACAAGGTTTCGGCCAAATCCCCCACCCTTTCGTAACACTCGTCAATTAACCAAACCGGCCAGCCTGAGCGTTGTGATGCCCATTCCCGCAACTCTCCCGTCTTAACCACACCTTTGATCCGATTGCCGGCAAGAAACCAACTTGCCCAGCTCGCATCTTCCTTGGGGGCGTGTTCAAAATAATTTACCATTCGGGCAATCCGCTCACCAGTCTTGGTCATTTCGTCCAAGTCATGAAATAGTTCGGAAAATCCTTTCATTTGTTCACCTCTACTCTTCTCCTGTACGCTCTCCCGAGCCATCAAGCATGGAGGCATCAACTCCACGCTCTTGTAAATAACGGGCCAGGGGTTCGCCATTTCCATGGGTTAATTTTACGCATTCTGCCCCTGTTCCCTCAATCACTTCGAGTAAACCCGACCAGTCTGCATGATCAGACAGTACAAATCCACGGTCCAAGTTGCGGCGTCTGCGGGCTCCCCGAACGGCCATCCACCCCGAAGCAAACCCTCGACTGGCACCCTTGAATCGTCTCGTCCAACCAGCATCCTCCACCGCAGGAGGGGCTACAATCATTGAACCCGCCCATTCGCCCGATCCTTCTTTTGGTTTTTGAACCTTTGGAAAGACCACCCCGTATTTTTCATAGACCGGGAGAAAGGGGTGAACCGCCCCGTGAGCAAAAATTGGTCCAATTGAAGAATCGAGACCCCGCAGTAACCGTTGTGCCTTCCCCAGGGAGTAGGCAAAAAGCATCGATGGACGGCCGGCCTCCACATTTTCCTGCCACCAGGCATTGATCTGCTGGTGGATAATTCCCTCCTTCTGCCAGCGATAGACGGGTAGGCCAAATGTACACTCGCTTACAAAGACATCGCACTTTACAAGCTCGAACGCTTCGCAACTCCGGTCTGGTTGTGGTTTATAGTCTCCACTCACCACCCAAACCCGGCCACCCACCTCCACTCGAATCTGAGAAGAGCCCAGAATATGTCCGGCTCGATGAAATGAAACATGGGCATCTCCAATCTTGCACACTTTTCCGTAAGCTATGCCCTCCGCCTGGATCTCTTGACCCAGTCGTAATTTCAGAAGGGGCAGACAACTTTCCGAAACTAAATATCTTCCATGCCCCGGACGGGCATGGTCGCTATGAGCATGAGTAACCAAGGCTTTATCCACTCGTCCTCGTGGATCGATAAAAAAGCCACCTGCAGGACAGTACAGTCCTTCTGGCCGCACGATCATGGGTTCATCCATAAGATAAACTGGAGAGAACTCCTGAAAGAAAAATACAATCTTTCGAAGTTCGAATAAAAAAATCGGAATTTTGATTTCGCATGATCTTAAAATATAAAACCTTCGTTCTATTAATTGTTATGGCACCATATAGTTACACGCAAACGAATGATTCCTCCGATCCAATCGGCCGATTCATTTCCGACCGTTCACGCATGGCTCCCCCAACCAAGGAAGAGTATGATCAGTTATTTGGAGACTTCAATAAAGGTTCTGAATCCGCAAAGCAGGAATTGATTGAGAGACATATCCGACTGGTTGCATCGATTGCCCTTAAATTCCGTCAGGTAAATGTCCCAATGGAGGATGTAATGGCTGAAGGAATTCATGGACTTATTATTGCGATCGAAAAATTTGATCATACCCGGGGGATCAAACTTAGCACCTATGCCGCCTGGTGGATCCGTCAGCGCATCCAGCGATTTGTGAGCAAAATGGCCGAGGCGGTTTCTATTCCTCATGATGTTTCCCAAGGCAAAAGAAAAGAAAATAATCTCCGTACAGAACTTCAGATTTCCTTGGGTCGCGACCCTACTGACGATGAAGTCAAATCCGCTCTGGATGACACCCGTAATTTGTCGAGTCGGGTAAAATATGCTCCTTCCAGCACCATGTCCTTAGACGAACCATTTTCCGATGATTCTGACCATTCACTCATCGATGTAATGACTGATGAAAAAGAAACCCAGCAATCATACCGTGAGGATGGTTCTTTAGCAGATGACATTCGGGTGGCCTTGGGCTTTCTTGATCAAAGAGAACGAAAGGTATTAGGTATGCGCTTTGGTTTAACCAAAGATAAAGAATCGATGAAATTAGATGATATCGCAGAAATTCTTAATGTTTCCGGGGAACGTGTACGCCAGTTAGAAGCACTTGGCTTGAGAAAGTTACGGGCCGTGGTGATGAACAATGGAAAACTAGATTTTCGCAACTTGGACAAGTTAGTTGGTATCGAATTGCGTGGCAAAACCAAGATGAGTCCTTTACAACTCTCTTTAATCTTGGACAATGCCGCGTAATTCATGATTTCTAGCTTATCTAAGTGGGTCTGCCCTCCCCCGGAGACTCAAGGTGAACCTGATTCCACTCAAGATAAAGTGGAATGGTTCCGTTGTGTTCCATACATCCTGATTCATTTAGGTGCTCTGCTCGTCTTCTTTACTCCGTTTGTATGGCCTTGCTTGTTCGTGCTCTTGCTTTCTTATTCGGCACGCATGTTTGCGATTACTGCCTTTTACCACCGTTATTTCTCTCACCGCACCTTTAATACAGGACGAATCGTACAGTTTTTGGGAGCTTTTGTCGGTTGTGCATCCGGACAAAGAGGACCTCTTTGGTGGGCCGCACACCATCGTAGACATCATCGGCATTCTGACACCGATAAAGATTCGCACTCTCCCCATCACAAAAACTTCCTCTGGAGTCATACCCTTTGGTTTATGACTGATTATGCCCTCCCCACCTTTCTCAAGGAAATTCCAGACTGGGCAAAATTCAAGGAACTCCGTTTTATCAATCGCTATGATTGGATTGCAGTTCTCATGCTCGCTTTAGGATGTTATTTTTTGGGAGAATGGTCGCTATTCCAAACCTGGACTGGAATAAATGGGTTAGGTATGTTGGCATGGGGATTTTTTCTTCCCACCGTCCTGCTCTATCATGCCACCTTCTCGGTAAATTCGCTCACCCACATGTTTGGTAAGAAAAAATATGAAACCGGGGATGAAAGCCGAAATAATTGGTTTGTTTCCATCATTACTTTTGGTGAGGGGTGGCACAATAATCACCACTTCTTTCCCGGCTCTGCTCGACAGGGTTTTTTACCCTGGGAAATTGACCCCACCTATTATGTACTCCGAACACTTGCCCTTTTTGGCTTGGTTCGCAACTTACGCCCAGTGCCTGCATGGGTAAAAGACAAGGCGAAACAGTAACCGGTCTAGTGGTCGTCCCCTGGCGGATATCATGAAATTAGCAGTCATTGGTTCGGGCATTTCTGGTTTAGCCTGTGCTCACCTGCTCAAAAAGAACCACGAAATCGTACTCTTCGAGGCTGCGAATAAACCAGGCGGACATGTTAACACTGTAGATGTTAATGGTCGTACAGGTGATTATAGGGTGGATACCGGATTTATTGTCTTTAACGAACAAAACTATCCAAATTTCGTCCGCCTCCTCGAAAAACTCGATGTACAATCACAACCCACACGAATGGGCTTTTCCGTACGGTCGGAAAGAACTGGTATCGAATATAGCGGAGAATCGATCCTTGGATTATTTGGCGGCTTTAAAAACCTGACTGACCCCAAACATTGGGGGATGGTCCGGGATCTTTTACGATTCCATCGTCTGGCCGAAGAAAAAGCATATTCAGATGAAACGGTGGGAGAATTTATTTCCCGTCATCGATTTGGAAAACGATTTGCTGAGGCATTCTTACTCCCCCTTGGTTCGGCCCTTTGGTCATGCTCTGTCGATCGATTTTCTTCGTTCCCTATCGAGTTCCTCACTGATTTCCTGTCCAACCACAATATGTTACAGGCCTACAATCGGCCAGTTTGGAGGGTCCTGCAGGGAGGATCAAGAACCTATGTTGACAAAATCGCACAGGGACTTGGCGATCGTCTACGACTTTCCACTCCCATTCGTTCCGTTCAACGATCCGAAAATGGGGTAACCCTAAGCCTGCCAGATGGGAGTACCCAAAGGTTCGACCAAGCCATTCTTGCCTGCCATGCTGATCAATCCTTGAAAATGCTCGATGGTGCCGAGAGTGAGGAGATCGAACTTTTACAGAAGTTTCCTTATGAACAAAATAAAGTCTCTTTACATTCAGACGATCGGTTACTTCCCCGTCGTAGTTCCGCCCGAGCAAGTTGGAATGCTTACCTGCCCAAGGAAAAAAAAGATCATTCCGTAGTCACCTACGACATGAACATTTTACAAAGCCTGCCAACCAAAGAGCCCTTTTGCGTATCACTCAACCAGGAATCGTCCATCGATCCATCCTTACGCCACGCGGATTTCACCTTCGAACACCCTACCTACCATCCCGGTCGTAAGTCCGCCCAAGCCATGCACCCCTCCTTTATCCAGCGCCGGGCAATATCCCTTTGCGGGGCTTATTGGGGGTATGGATTCCATGAAGATGGATTGGCTAGTGCTCTTCGGGTGTGCAAATCATTTGGAGAAGAATTGGGATGAATAGCTGTTTGTATTTTGGTGAGGTATCTCACCACCGAAAATCTCCCAAAAAGCATGATTTAAGCTACCAAGTATACATGGGTCATCTCTTTCTTGATGAATTGGCAGATATATTTACCGGGCGTTTCTTTTGGTCAATCGACCGTTCCAACCTAGGAAGTTTCTTTCGATCAGACTATCACCGCCCTGAAATTCCTGATCTTTCCAAAGCGGTAAGGAATACCATGTCCGAACAGTTAAAAAAGGAATTTTCCGGTCCGGTATCCATCATCACTCACTTGCGCACATTTGGACACTGTTTTAATCCGGTAAGTTTTTATTTTTTATGGAATGAAGAAAAAACGCGACCGGTAGCGATGATGACCGAGATTACCAATACTCCATGGGGTGAATGTTATGCCAAGTGCTTTACCTGGGAAAATGAAGCGGAAAATAGCCGGATGGACTACGAATTTCGCAAAGAATTTCATGTCTCTCCATTTATTGGTATGGAGGTCGAGTACGATTGGCGCTTTCGTCTACCCGCCGAACGTTTTCAGGCGGACATGATTTTACGAGAAAAAGAAAAAACTTTTTTTACCGCTCACCTTCAGCTTAACCGTCATCCTTTAGACGGAAGAAACCTCGCTTGGGCACTGGGCAGGTTTCCATTTATGACCCTGAATGTAGTACGGGCAATTTATTGGAATGCATTGCTCTTGCGACTCAAGGGTTGCCCTTTTTATCCACACCCCAAACATTTGCCTGATCCTTCTTAGTTGATGAAAGCAAGCGCCCCCGTATCGATTCCCCCACCCCTTCGCTCGACCGGCGAAGACTTTGGCCTGTTTGGCCGTTTACTGCTCAAACAATTTACCAAAATCAAACGGGGTCGATTAATTCTTAAATTTTCCGGTCGTGAACATGTCTTTGGAGATAGCCAGGCATCCTCCCCCATAAACATAACGGTATTGAATCCGGTATTTTTTCGCAAAGCCTGCCTTGGTGGTTCCCTTGGCGTTGCCGACAGTTATTCAGCGGGCGACTGGGAAACCAATGACCTCGTCGGCTTGTTCCGTTTATTTTTACAAAACTTTGAAGTGATGGACGACCTCGAAGGCGGTTGGGCATCCCTGCTGAACAAGCTTGCCCGTTGGGGATATATGGTCGGGCAGAAAAATACCGTTAAAGGAAGCCGGCGAAATATCGCCCTGCATTACGACTTGGGCAATGATTTTTATAAGCTCATGCTCGACCCGACGATGACTTATTCCTGCGGTATTTTCGCCTCCGAAGAAACCACCCTGGAAGAGGCATCCCTTGCTAAGTACGACCGCATCATCGAACAGCTTGATATTAAGGACGGGCAAAAGGTGTTAGAAATCGGATGT
>NZ_CAXLML010000207.1:0-2570 GCF_964187505.1 Candidatus Chordibacter forsetii | reverse complement strand
TGCATGTGTTTTCGGGCTCTTCATTTTGGACTTATTATTATGGCAAGCGTTATGGGTATGATTTGCCTTGCTGAGGAATCATTGATTCCGGAAGACCCCAAAGATCGGGTCGGTCCTGGAATGGCAGACCTTTTCGAACGCGATGGTGAACCTCCCGTTTATGAGACTACCAGGGACCACATGCATGTGGGTTTCCGCTGGCAACCGTATGTGAATCGGCCCAAAAATTCGGAAGCAGATATCGAGCGGGAGCTCGGGAAAGTGGGAAGCTACGCGAGTTTCTGGTACATGTCCTTACACACGCTTCCAAGCAAGAAAAACTTAGATTATGCAAACCATCCATCAAAGGAGGCTCAGGCCATTCGCCATGCGGTGAGATTGTGCAAAGCTCGTGGAATTAAAACAGAGCTGGTTATTTGGCAGGTGCCTTTATGGATGAATGGTGGTGAGGAATACGCAGATTTTAACATGCTTCCCCCTGACAACCAGGCGATCTATGACATGGTTAAAGCGACGGTCGAGTGGTTTGGTGAGGATGTAGACTACTATGGTATATTTCATGAAGCGAACCATCCAAAGTATTGGGAGGGTTCGTGGGATGAATTGATGGAGTTGTTTATCCTACCAGCGGCACGGGCGATTCGGGATTATTCGGAAGAGACAGGTGATACCAAAGTGGTTTCCACAGCCGGGTTGTCACCCTCGCGTGATTGCAAGGAATGGTATGATGTTCAACTGGAATACCCAGAATTGATGGGGATGATTGATAATTTCGCCCTTAATCTTAGTGATTTTAATAACGGATGGGGGGGTGGTCTTCTTACATGGGTAACTTCAGTCTGGAGCCAGATGGAATATATGGGTCGTCGATTAAACGAAGATGGCTATGCTGATAAGGGATTGGTGGCGGCTGAAAGTTGGATTTGTTGGGATGGTAAACGTACACCGCATGGTCCTGAAGGAAGCGGGGATACCGTGGAGTCAACTTTGCGTATCTTTGGAGAATGTATCCAACGTGGATTGAGCCTCACTAATCTTCCTTGGGCGGATAACCATAGCGATTGGACGATGGGTCTGACCAAGCGATTAGATTACAATGGGCAGTTAGCTTTATTGGGAGAAGAATTGTACCCGAATTTCACAGGTGGTCCAGCGATTGCCACCCGTAAGTTAAACCTTCGGGGAAGCGATGATAAAACGCAGATATGGAATGATTCTCCCTCCTTTGAGGGTAGTGAGTTTGGTGCTCCCTATGCGGTGCCGGATGATCCCAATCATACCCACTATTATATTTGGCGCTGGTTTGCTCAGTTATCCGCCGGGCAGAATGAGTGCATTCACCATGCCATTGCAGGCGAGGAAGACAATGATATCATACTCACCGGGGTAGACGACGAGGACTTTATGCGGATGAGTTCCTATGACCGCACTGCCAAGAGATTTATTGTGCTAGTGGCACGGCGGGATGAGGATGAGGACCCACAGGATCTTACTGTGTCCATACCGGCGACTATTCAAAAGGGAGAGAGGTACAACCGGAACGAGCAGTTTGTGGGCGAAGGGTTTGCCGAGGGGGAAGAGGTGCGGGTAAGATGGATCACCGAGGATGTCGAACCAAAGACTGGCTATCGCAAGAACAATGTTTCGGGGGAATCTTCTCTACTAGTCGTTACGGAAGGGCAATTGACCTTCAATATTCCTGAGAGTCATCGTCTGACATCTGTGGTTTTTGAATCGTTAAAACCCTGAATGTGGCGCGGCTCATTTTGTTGCCTGCGAACCCATTCAGTTTAGGCACAATGCTCTGACACAGAAGTTGCCTAAAGTTTATTTCCTAGATTCAACCAGGGGTGTACAACCCGTGACCATTTTGTATAGCCGGCTGCATTTAAGTGGAGATTATCTGGTCTCCACAAACCTTTATGAAAAGTCATGTCGGGCTTGAGCAATGTTTTTGAAATATCTACAAAATGTAGCCTTTCTTCAGAACGAGATAATTTCTTGATTTTTAGGTTTAGGGATTGATACGAGTTCCATTTGGAAATCCTTTTTGGTGAGGGCTTGCAGGACAGGTAAACCAAATCTGATTTAGGCAGATCTTCTTTAATTTTCAGCCATAGGGCAGAGAAATTACCCTTTACTTGATCTACAGGTTTACCTGACCACAAATCATTCTCGCCACAGTAAAAAATGATGCGCACTGGCCTGTACTTTGGAAACAGTTGATCATAAAAATATAGAATATCTGAGATATGAGCACCTCCAAACCCTCGGTTGAGGAGGTTTTTCTGGGTAAGATCCACCAAAAATTCTTCATCTATGAATATATTTTATAGAACAGCAATCGTTCTTACTGAAAGCTTATCTCACTCAACGGAATAGAAAATTCCACGCGCTGATTGCCCCGAATATCCCATACCTCAGCTAATACAGAGGGATCATCATGCTCAAAATTTACAGTCAATAATCCAAAATGGTTTTCCATAATTGGGCCCTCCATTCGATTCTTATTGGGAGTCGCAAACCTCCAGGTACTGGAAAGTCCACTGGAGGTGACATCATAAATCGGA
>NZ_CAXLML010000206.1:0-4146 GCF_964187505.1 Candidatus Chordibacter forsetii | reverse complement strand
GGTAGTGCGGGTTCTGACTGGGATCTATTAAAATTTGATACTTTAAATTTCGATTCTTCTAGTGATACTTTCACCATAAACATAATGGGATTGGCAGCTAATGGAACCGCTGGCGCTATGGGTGGAGGAGATGTTTGGGGGTCTTACCAAACTACGAATGGATTCAAATTTATGGAAGCCACTGGCAGCGGTTCTGGATGGACGGGGTCAGGGAATATGGGCTCCGCTGGTCTTGTTTCAAATATATCTATCGAGAGTCGAGGGTGGTCACACTATAATAGCCATCACTTAAACGAGTGGGATGTATGGTATGACGGAAGTGGAGCCTTTTATCTGCAGTATTCAGCTGTTCCTGAACCCTCTACCTATATGATGGTCACTGGACTATTGATGGTGCCCGGGATGTCTTATGTCCGAAGATTTCGCAGGAGAAAGAATGCGGATTTGGAGATGGAGGAATAGGGGTTTCTTTATCTCCGCACACGGAAGATCACAAAAGGTACGCAAATACCTTTGCAACTCGATTCTTATCTCTACTCTGAACCCTTAGAGATCAACTTCTGTTAGTCGTTCAACTCAATTAATTCTTCTAGTGATGAGAAATGTTCTGCCAATCCACTGGGCTTCTCTAATTCTCCAATGACTTGTCGAAAGGTTTCTTTCTTTTGTAATTGTAACTGGCGAACACGTTCCTCGATCGTTCCCTGAGCAACCATTCGATAAATAAAGGTGGGTTTAACCCTCCCTAAGCGATGGGCTCGGTCAATTGCCTGTTCTTCGACAGCCGGGTTCCACCATGGATCCATTAAAAACACATAATCTGCAGATTTGAGAGTGACTCCAAGCCCAGCTGCCTTTAGCGATGCAAGCATTACCGCAGGCTCCTTTGAAGATTCGAACCGATCCACGGGTTTAGAGCGATCCCGCGTGGAGCCGGTAAGTTCAAGAATTTCCAAATGAGGAATTTCCAGTTTTATCCGTTTCTTTATAAGGGATAAAAAAGTGGTGAACTGACTAAATACCAAGACTTTGGCCCCAGAGCTAGAAAGGTCATGCAATTTTTCGATTAACAAATCACTCTTAGTTCCACAAGCGGGCAAATGTTCCCTGCCTGGAAGTAATCCAAGATCACAACAGGCTTGGCGCAGACGGGTAAGCAGGGAGAAAACATGCATGGACGATTGCCGAATGGCTTCGCGTAAATCGTTTCCATGTGCTTGCAGTCCGCCCTCAGCAAGTGCTTTGTATACTTTGCGCTGTTCGTCGTTCAGGGGGCAGGGGAGTTCGGTTTCGAGCTTCGGTGGAAGTTCAGAAGCCACTTCATTCTTCATCCTGCGCAAGACAAAGGGAGTAACTTGACGGCGTAATAGTTGCAGGGTTTTGGCCGAATCCTCAATGAGGCAATTTTCTAACTCTTTGCGGGCACCCAACAAACCAGGCATAAGAAAGCGAAAAATTGTCCATAAATCGAGAGCAGAATTTTCAATAGGAGTGCCCGAAAGGGCAAGTCGGTTCCGGGCTTCAATCGATAAGCAAGCCTGAGTAACTTTGGCCTTTGGATTCTTGATTAATTGAGCTTCATCGAGCACCGCATAGCGGAATTCCACTTTGTCGAGGAGGTGGCGATGGCGTCTTAATTGAGTATAACTGGCAACCCACAAACAGGGTTCATCTGTTTGATCAAATGTTTCTTCCTTCCTTAAAATACGAACCTTTAATTTTGGAAAATGTTTAGCCGCCTCTTTTACCCAAACTGGAACCACCGATGCTGGACAAGTAACCAAGTCTGGCAAATCTTGGGTGGTTTGCGAACTAAGTAGTGCAAGGGTCTGCATGGTTTTCCCCAAACCCATTTCATCGGCAAGTAACGGGTGACAGCCCAAACTGTGTAAGGCATGTAAATGAGCGACTCCTTGCTTTTGGTAGGGCCGAAGAAAGGTGAATTTTTTGCCCACCCCGTTAGTATCAAGGGCTTTGATCGATTCTCGCCAATGATCAAGCTGTCCATCGGCCCGTGTTCTCAGATACTTTCGGGCAAATAGGGAAAAAAGCATATACCTCGGCCACTGGGCACGCTTGGCGTCTCCCCGGTTCCGCTGCCACCATTCGAAGTCTTCAACTTGTGCTTGATCTAACCTGACCAGACCGTGACCTCGTATAAAAGTGGCACCCTGTCTTGCTTTGGTCACTCTGCGAATATGTTGAGTTCCCAACCTACGGTTTCCAATATGAAAGTTTTCTCTCAGAATCATACTTTCATCGTCCCGACTACGAGCTTCAATTTCCCAACTCAGGGTACGCTGTCCTTGTTTGAGTAAATGTGCATCCCCCCCGTATTCCAATTCAAATGAATCTTCCCATCCGCAGAGAGATTCCTCCGCCAATTTTGCCACCTTTTTCCAATCGGCAAGTAGGAATTCACCCACTCCCTTTTGGAATACAAAACCGTATTTACCAGCTTCAGCAACAAAGCGCATCAGAGCGGGGCGGTCACAGTCTTCTACTTCAGCTGCCTCCTTAGCGTAAACGGAAATTCGCGAGTTATCCAAATTTCTCCATTCTGGAATAGCCCGCAATCCTTTTTGGGCAGATACTTCCATTCGGATAAGAAGTCCAGTTCCTGTATTTTCTTTTTCGGCCACATCCTCGGGTTCCGAGTCCGTTTCCTCGTCGTCTTTCTTTGGTTGCTTTTTTTCCTCTTCCATCCAACCCACTCCAAGAAGAGGGTCGTCTTCTTGAAGTTCAGATATTAACTCTTCAATCTCATACAATCCGGCGGTTGCAAGAGCGATTCCAATCTCCTCATCATCCAGAGAAGTTCGAATTTCTGGGCCTTGTCCAATCCATTCTACCACCGAGTAGGTTTCTTCTCGGTTGATTTTTTTGGTAACGATGGCTTGGTTTTCCTGAATATCAATAGTACTAAGGTAGCCTTCGCGATAGAATTTCTGGGCCGATTTTAATTGTTCGTCAGTAAATTTCTTTTCCCACTCGGTGGTGCAAAGCCGTCTGAACCAAGCCTCGACGGCTTCTTGAGTAAAGGTTCTGGAGGGTCCATTTGAAATCATTGGCTGAAGTGGCTAAAACTTTCACCTTCTACGTTAGCGTTGCTCAAATATTCAGTGCAAGGGGAAAGATTAAAATGGGCGCGAAAGTTATGCACATCCAAACTATGTAGGTGTGGACTACCTACTAAATTTAGAAAAAAAGGATAAACTAGTCAGCCTTCAATGCCCATTCGTAAGTCTGAGCATACTGATTGGCTGCTTCTTCCCAACCGCATGATTGAAGAAGGGTATTTTTTCTGAGTTGGGCGAACTTTCGGGGAGTGCGGTAAACTTTAATAGCATCCAGTATGGAGTTCCAAAGATCTTGCCCACTTGCTCGGGAAAACAGGAAGCCGTTTGGAGAGCTTTCCCCTCGAGCAATCGGTCGAATGGTGTCTGCGAGTCCACCGGTTTTACGGGCAACAGGCAACGAACCATAACGCATTGCATATTGCTGGGCTAATCCACAGGGCTCAAATCGACTGGGCATGATAAAAAAATCGGACCCTGCAAAAATTCTTCTGGCCAGGCCATCATCAAAGCCAATGAAGGCACCAATTCGATGGGGGAAGGAAGCAGATAATTTCTTGATTGCTTGCTCCTCCGAATGTTCACCACTTCCCAAAATGGCAAAGGTAGCATCTGTTTGCTCCATTAATTTTGGTAGAATTTCTACGAGTAAGTCCAAACCCTTTTGGTCGTATAACCTGGAGACCACTCCGAAAAGCGGTAATTCTGGGCTTTCTTGCATTTTCAATTCTTTTAATAAAGCCTTCTTGCAAGCTTTTTTGCCCGCTTGGGGAGATGTCGGAATAATCGGCTGGGGGAGGGCGGTATCCTTTTGGGGGTCCCAACCTGCTTCGTCTATACCGTTTAATATCCCTATCAAATCAGCACCGCGGTATTGTAAGCTTGATTCCAACCCGCACCCATATTCAGGGGTGCGTATTTCAAGGGCATAAGTTGGGCTGACCGTAGTGATTTTATCGGCATGTTGAATGCCACCTTTTAGAAGGTTCAGTGCTCCATTGTGCTCAAAGCCATCCATACCCCAATAGGCTGAGGGTAAGCCAGAGGATTGAAAATCTTTGTGAGAAAA
>NZ_CAXLML010000205.1:0-4358 GCF_964187505.1 Candidatus Chordibacter forsetii | reverse complement strand
CCTTGCTCTTTTGACCTGGGGTGTATGCATGAGTGCAATTTTCGGATTTATTCCCTGGTTGATCATTCAATTGGTAATGATGTCAGTAGCCGGATGTTCAGGAGTCTGGCTCTTTTATGTACAACACCAATTTGAGGATGCCTATTGGGAAGAGACAAAGAATTGGGATTTCACAACTGCAGCAATGGAAGGAAGCAGTTACTACAAACTTCCGAAAATATTACAATGGTTCTCAGGAAATATTGGCTTTCACCATATCCATCATCTCAATCCTAGAATACCCAACTACAATTTGGAAAGATGCCACCATTCCGACCCATTCTTCCGCAATGCACCCGAGCTCAACATTTTCACTAGCCTACGCTCGGTAAAGTATCGTTTATGGGACGAGGATAATGGTAAGATGATCAGTTTCCGTGATCTCAAGCGCCAATTAGCTGCAGAAGATTTGCAAGCTGCTTAAAGTACTACAAAATTGCTGATATTTCGATTCGTCGAAACATTATCAGGCAGCACCTAATTTCCAAATCCCTAGGAATTTTCAACGCCTGTAACTTCAAACAGCCCGATCTCTATATTCATTGAATCTGGCTATACCTAAGTGATTGAAGACATTTTCGTTGGTTTTAAAACCAACGAAAGATTACAAATTAGAAAAATTGCAAAGACCGGCCTAAGAAACTTCGAAAATAATTAGGAATCAAGAACGACTTTTCAAAATTGCATAGTAACATCCAAGCTCACCCTGTGGAATAGTGAAATAAGGGGATAACCTGTGCTTACCTGCTGGTAGATTTACTTCAAATGTAACCGACTCGGTGGTATCCTCCACCGGTATAGTCTCCAAGTCTTCCCCATTCAACCGAAGGGTGGCAGCTGTTGCATTGATTCCTAATCCAGGATGGGATCGGAATGCCTTGTCCGCACCAGGCACATTTTTTCCAGCAGGTAAAAATTCATTGATCTTCTTGCCCGACTCAGCCGGCCAGCGCCTAACCTCTACTTTGTAAATTCCTGACTGCACTACCTTGATCGCCCAGTGACCATCGTGCTTTAAATCTTTGTTTCGTGGATGAACTGGCAATCGATTACGGTTTTGCCCCTGGTTCCATGGCGGGTAAGCTTTTTGGATCCAATCATGACTGGTCAAGGATACAACTGGATGGTCGGGGTGGCCGACATACAACTCAGTAGTCCGGGCAAAGGTTGGTTCAAGTTCTGCCCACCAGGCATCATAAAAAGCCCGCATCCTGGCGACACGTTCAGGGTGTTTGCCGGACAAATCCTTTTCCTGTCCGGAGTCAGAATCGATGTTGTACAATTCCTTGCCATTGACCAGACGCCAGCCTTGGCTCATGACTGCAGATTGTTTCCATTTGATAGGATCGCGCACCCGCTGAGAGTCGGTTACCAGCATACGATCGGACCAGCCCTCCGTTTTCCCCTCCAGCAATGATTTAATGGAGTTGCCGTCAAAATTATATCCCTCGGGTTTTTTGGCTCCGATAAGTTCAAGTAAAGTTGGAGCCACATCGACCGCATGACAAAGGGTACCTATGATGCGTTTTTCTGCCATACCGGCCTTGGGCCAATGCAAAAAGAGAGGCACCCGGTGACCGCCATCGTACTCACTACCTTTTTGCCCGCGCATTCCAGCGTTGAAAACTGTCCTTCCACGAGCGGTTCCATTATCGGTGGTAAAGATAAAGATGGTATCTTCGTAAATGCCTAAATCCTTGAGTAGTTTTCGGGTTTTCCCCACATTTTCATCGATATTGGTGATCATCCCGTAAAAAGCCTGAATGGTAGGGCTCTGTCCCTTGTACAAGTCCATGTATTTCTCGGGACAATGAAAAGGACCGTGAGGAGCATTAGTCGAGATGTAAGCCAGGAAAGGCTTTCCATTCTTGGCAGACTCAGAAATAAATCGGTTTGCCTGTTCGAAAAATACATCAGTGCAAAAACCCTCAGCAGGTACGATTTTTCCGTTGTGAAAATAGCCTCCATCAAAATAAGAATTGTCCCAGACATCTGGGGTCTGGCCCACTCCACCTCCGCCATGGCGATAAACCTCGTTAAAGCCTCGATCTTCCGGGCGGTACGGGAAATTGTCTCCGAGGTGCCACTTTCCAAACATTCCAGTTTCATAACCCGCTCCCTTAAAAAATTGTCCCAGCGTGCCCTCGTCTTCCCGAAGCATCGATCTTCCCATTATCGTGTGCCAAGCACCGGTACGGTTCGTCCAGTGACCGGACATTAGAGCAGCTCGAGTCGGGGAGCAGGTAGGAGCAACATGATAATCCGTAAGCCACACTGATTCATTGGCTAGTCGATCGATGGCTGGTGTTTTAATAATTGGATTTCCAGTGCATCCAAGATCGCCATACCCCTGATCATCGGTAATGACGATGACCACATTGGGGCGTTGACCCCAAAGGCAAAAAAAAGGCAGCGTTAAAAAGAGCAAACAGGAAGAAAGTCGGTTTAATTTCCAATTCATCATACCTAATGTCCTAAGTGTTCAAACTTTGGATGACCACCCCGAAAGTGATTTGTTTTATACTTATCTCAGCAGGCTTGCGCTTGCTCGACTCCAACCCGATGTGTAGAATGTAACCGTTATGAAAAATCTAATCATATTTTGTTCCATTCTGCTCTCTATGACCTGGGGATGTTCGGATGACCGGAAAAAGGGAGGCAATTCCGGAGGTGGACATGTCCATCAAGCCATGCGTGGAGGAATTTTAATGGAACTCGGTCCCCATGGATCTGGGCACAACCTCGAACTTTTACTTAATAATAAGGGTGAATTCGAAATCTTCATCCTCGATGCCCATGCCGAGAATTATGTGCGAATCGCACAATCAACCATCGAACTGAACTTGGCAGACAATAACCGCACCCTCACTCTCAACGCCATTCCTGACCCCGCAACCGGAGAAACGGTGGGAAATAGTTCTCTGTTTCGCTCTTCCCAATCCGTAGAGAATCTCCTGCCGATAAAAGCTGAAATGGTAAATGTAACAATCGGCAGTTCAAATTATTTAAATACTCCCCTATCCTTTTCCGGAAATCCCAAATCGGATAACCATGAGCATTGAAGAAAAGCGTGATCAATTAGTTGAAGAACTTGTTCCCTTTGAGGACCATCTCGACCGTTTTGCTTATGTTATCGATCGGGCAAAAGACGCACCAAGTTTGGAAGACGAATACAAGATTGAAACCTTTTTGATCAAAGGTTGTATCTCCCAATTGTGGATCTTTCCTAAGTTCGAAAATGGTAAATGTTTTTTCAGGGCAGATTCCGATGCCTCGATTACCAAGGGTACCGCTACCCTGCTTTGCGAATTGTACAGTGGTGAACCCCCCGGAGACATTATCCGGCTGGAACCTGATTTTTTATCTGAAGTCGGAATCACCCAGCACCTTTCTCCCAACCGGAGAAACGGCCTCACCGGGGTACGGGAAAAAATCAAGAGCTATGCCCAGCACTGCCTGGACATTGACAAATAATTTAGGGAAATTTCTTGTTCGCCGCCCAGGGCATAAGTTCGCTGGGAGAAGCTTCTACATGCACATGGATCTCTGCTTCCTGATGCTTCAATTTTATACGGTTCAGAAAATCAGCACTCACGGCGGTTTGGGCAGCAGGATTTTTTAGTTGTTTTCTCAACATTTGTAGTTGGGCCATCCCCAAAGATGCCTGACCCACACTCCATATGGACTGGGCAGACTGAACATCCTTGCAGGCAATAGTAAGGTCTAGATGTGCACGACCACCTGAGAATTTTGCCGTCCCCGAAATTTCTTTGATTTGATACATCGCCTGCCCGAGAGTAATGGCCAGGGGCCCCAACGGCCCATTGGGGTCAGATAGGTTGCTGGTTTCCATTTTTTTGAGTAGCTCACCATCCAAGGGAATTGAAAACGAAGTAAACTCAGAACTTCCAACATTGTGCGATGAATCATTGTCTGAGTTTTCGTGCTCAAAAAAACCAAGTACATCCTTCCTGGTACCCAGTACAAACACAGTCATGCCATCTTCCGCCTGCATGCCCAGTGTTATTTTGACTCCATCCACTCCACTCGTTTGTAGGGCTTGGGTGATCCCACTTGCAGGGATTGAAAAAAGAGTCGCCTTACCGACCTTTTCAGGCTTTTTCATTTCGGCATAATGTTTCTTTTCAACGCGGATGCTTCGACTCATTTCATCGATTTTACCTGGCTCAATCCTGGCATCTCTGCGAAATCGTTCTAATTCTGATTTACTGAATGCCGGTCCAGATGCCCACCGGTCAAATTTTTCAAAAAATGTGTCTGGGTATACTTCTCCGTGGGTCCGAAGAATGAAAGCCAAT
>NZ_CAXLML010000204.1:0-15275 GCF_964187505.1 Candidatus Chordibacter forsetii | reverse complement strand
GCGGGAATCGCCAAGCGTCAATCGGCATCGGTGTATTTGAAGAAACTCGTTGAAATTGGTCTTCTCACTGAAGAGAGAGTGGGGCGATCGGCACTATTCATTCACGAAAACTACCGAAACTTACTGCTAAGTGAGCGTTAAAATTAAATTTATCCGAACCCGATTTGTTAAAATTTAATTGATAATGAGTTTAATCGTCCATTCCGGGGGAGCGTCTAAATTTCTTGGTTTGGGAGCGTGTGCCTTTGGCTTGCAGGCGTCTTTCTTTGGAACCACGGGTTGGGGAGGTTGCCCGGCGGGACTTGGGTACTTGCATGGCTTCCTGAATGAGCTCCTTTAAGCGAGCGAGGGCTTTTTCCCGGTTGGTCTCCTGGGTACGGGCGGACTGGGACTTGATGATAACGGTACCAGCGGGGCTGATCCGGCGGTCCTTCATTTTTAAGAGGCGTTCTTTATAGACCTCGGGCAGAGAAGATGCGCGGATATCGAAAAATAAATGAACCGCAGTGGATACTTTGTTTACATTTTGCCCCCCTGCCCCTTGCGAGCGAATAGCCTGCAGCACAATCTCGTGTGAAGGGATGGTTACTCTGGAGGATATTTGCAACACGGAGGAAGAGTGAGGAGAGAAGAGTGAAGATTGAAGGGTGAAGAGTGAAGGGTCAGGGGGTGAGTTTATTTTTGATTTCCTGGATGGTGTAGCGTTGTTCTTTTAAGGTTTTAATCTGTTCGACACGAAGGACCATGGAAGTGGAAAAGAGTTGGTATCCACTGGCGGTGGTTTCTGAAACTTCGAGTAATCCAGAGGTGAGCCAGAAGCGAATCGTGCTTACATTTACATCCGTTTGCTTGGCAAGCTGGCCAATACGCAGAAGGGAGTCATCGGGCTCGGCAACAAAATCTCCATCTCCGACCATGGCTTCCAGGTAAATGTCCAAAGAGCGATCGACTGCCTGATAAATAAGTTGCTGGTAATCCACTCCTGAGCCGCCGGTTTGGGCTTTTTCAAGAGCGTCCAAATATTTGCCACGCTCGCTCTTGCGAATGATCGCCGGGGGATAGCCATGGCACATGAGGATGAAGTTCATCAACAAGCGGGCAGTCCGCCCGTTACCGTCAATAAATGGATGAATGGTAACCAGGCGAAAATGCGCTTCGGCAGCGAGGTCAACCGGGTGTATATCTTTTTTGCTTTGTAACCACTTGTAAAAACCGCTCATCAGATCGGGTACTTTTCGTGGGTTAGGCAAGACGGTACGAGAACCGGATAGACGAACGGGAACATTGCGATAAAAACCGGCGTTGTGATTATCGATTCCGGAAAGGATTATTTTGTGAAGGGAAAGAAGATCGTCCTCAGTAAAATACTTGAGAGATTTTTGAGATTTTTCATCAATCCAATCAAAGGCTTGTGCATGGTTGGTCGCTTCCAAATGTTCGACCATAGTTTTCCCACCCACAGTGATTCCTTTTTCCACAACCATGGCGGTCTCTCTGCGGGTAAGCGTATTTCCTTCAAGAGCATTGCTGGTGTAGGTAAGTTCCACCCGAAACCATTCGTGCAGGTTGCGTGCGAGATCGGCGGGCATATCCCCTGCCCGGTCGAACTGCTTTTTTTTCTTGGTAAGCCGGGCAATCAACATACATAAACCATAAAGTGACACTTAATGGTTTTCAATAATTAAAAAATGAAAAGCTCGAGCAAAAGTATGGGAAATAATGAGCCCAGGAGTAAGGATTAATAAAATCAGGCTTTCAAGTTGTAAAGTGGGGGGGATTGCAACAAAACAAATAGAGGCGATCGGGCGGTGGAACTATGGGTGGTAAAACTTGGCCTGGCGTAAAAAAACTTTTCCTTCTTATCTTGTGCAAGTATCGGCCAAAAATCCGCTTTCTATATTAAAACAAACCTATGGGTATGATCAATTCCGTGGCGAGCAGGAAGAGATCATCAACCATTTAATTGAGGGGGGAAGCTCGTTTGTGCTGATGCCCACTGGGAGTGGAAAGTCACTTTGCTACCAGATACCGTCCCTGTGCCGGGAGGGCGTGGGGGTGATTGTATCTCCGCTGATTGCACTGATGCAGGACCAGATAACCGCGCTTGCCCAGTTGGGAATATCGGCAAGGGCGATTAATTCCAGCATGTCGGACAGGGCGGTATTTGAGGTGAAGCAAAAGCTGGAGAGTAATAATTTGGATCTCCTCTATGTGGCTCCCGAGAGGTTGGTGATGCCGGAATTTGTGGAGTTACTGGAGCGGGTAAAGATTGCCCTATTTGCCATTGATGAGGCTCACTGTGTATCGCAGTGGGGGCACGACTTTCGTCCAGACTATACCGCCCTATCCTTTTTGGCGGAACGATTTGAGGGTGTGCCAAGGATTGCCCTGACGGCTACGGCAGACAGGGCGACAAGAAAGGATATCATTGAGCGTTTAAAGCTGGAGAATGGGCGGACATTTATTGGCGGGTTTGACCGTCCAAATATACACTACTCCATTCTGGAAAGGAACAATCCGAAAAAGCAGGTGTACGACTTTATCAAAAACTACCACCTCGAAGACAGTGGTATTATCTACTGTATATCGCGCAAGAAGGTGGAGGATATGGCGGAGTGGTTGCAGGGAAAAGATATCAATGCCCTGCCCTACCATGCGGGCCTGCCCGCGGAGGTGAGGAGCGAAAACCAGGACCGTTTTTTACGGGAAGATAAAATCATCATTGTCGCAACCATCGCATTTGGAATGGGGATCGATAAACCAGATGTGCGCTTTGTTGCCCATATGAACATACCCAAATCGATTGAGGCTTATTACCAGGAGACTGGGCGGGCCGGTCGGGATGGTCTGCCTTCCAATGCCTACATGATTTATGGGATGGATGATGCGGTGATGCAAAGAAACTGGATCGAAAACTCGGAGGCTCCAGAACTGCAAAAGCGTATAGAAAACCAGAAGCTTAATGCCTTGCTTGGCCTGTGCGAGGCCGCGATTTGCCGAAGGCAGGTATTGCTGGAATATTTTGACGATACGGGCGAGCCCTGCGGGAATTGCGACACCTGTGATACCAAGCCCCAGACCTTTGATGGCACCACCCCAGCCCAGATGGCGTTGTCTGCAGTGTACCGCACGGGCCAGAGGTTTGGGATGGTGTATGTGGTCGATGTGCTACTGGGCAAGGAGGATGACCGAATTATCCAGTTTGGGCATGACCAGCAAAGTACATTTGGGATAGGTAAGGAATTGAGCCGTGCGGAGTGGCAAAACATTTTCCGTCAATTGGTTTCCCGAAACCTGTTGATGGTGGATGTGCAGGAACACAATGGAATCAAAATTACCGAGAAGGGCTTTGCTTTTTTAAAGCAGAAAGAATCGATCGATTTCCGTAAGGTAACGATCAGTAAAAAGACTAAGGCCGACAAACCAAGCAGAAGAAAAAAGCCTGCATTGGAGGACGAGGACGACCAGGAACTTTTCGAAAAGTTAAAGGATGCACGCCAATTGATGGCGAAGAAAAGACGGGTACCCGCCTATGTCATCTTTCACGATAAAACCCTGATCGAACTGGCAGATAGAAGACCGCAAAGTTTTGAGGAAATGCTCGAGATCAATGGGATTGGAGAATCGAAGCTCAAGAAATTTGGCCAAACCTTATTGGATGTAATCCTCAAGGGCTGAGATTGATGAAAAAAAGGCTAAAGTGGATTTAAGTTAGGCTTTCTTAATAGAGTTTTTCATCCATGGAAGCAGGTGCTCATAATCACAAGTACCACTTTCAAGTATGCCTGGGTCTCTTACGCCGTGGGTACCACCAAAGCAATCAATGAGACGCTCTTGCATGGCAAGCACTTCATCTGTGGATAGAAATTTAACTTTCACTTACTGAGCCAATTTATGACCGAGTGATTGATGAGCTTTCATAGAGTCTTCAAGATGGCTCAATACTTCAGGACGAACACGGTGGCGACGTAGATAATCTTCGATCGCTTCCGTCAAGACGCCAGAAATACTCTGCTTTGATTCCTTGGCCAGTTCCCTGAGGTTATTCCAAGAAGACTCTTCAACTTTTGAACTAATCTTGATTGTACTCATAACCCAATAAAACATGCATGTCATGACATATCAAGATATGTCATCCAGGGCATGATTTCGTATACTTTTAGGGAAGCTAAGTTTTTAATAGCACAAGAATAAATAAGAATAATTGGCTCAACTAAGACTATTTTAGGTACCCTGACCTACTTTTATTCGGCCGTCTGTGTAAAGTGGTGCTGCTTTAAAACGGAATCGAAAAGGTGGTATGATATAACAGGACGATGAGAAATAAATTCCCAATAATTTCTCGGTAATCTCCAATGACCACATGAGTGACTATTGCACCAAGCATAATCAGCATCAGGAGGCAGCCGGAATAAACCATGAATGGAAAGTTTGCATCCGAAAGTAGGAAAGGAAGAACCATCCCGATTCCACAGGCAACCTCGAACAAAGCGATCGAGCGGACAATACGAGGGTGAAAACAACTGACCCAACGCATGCGCTTGGCTAGTGCATCCATGGGCTGGAAGAATCGATAAGCCCCGCCCACTGCGAAGATTAAAAAGAGCAAGACCTGGAGAGATACTTGCAAAGTAGGCATGGATAGAAAATTGATGAGAGAAGGAGGAAGATAGAAGGAAGCTTAGCTAGTGGCAGGCAGTAACAATTGGGTAGCCATATAGGCTATTCCAAGGCAGGCACAGAGCAGAAAAAAGGAGGGAAGCATACGATGCAACTCACTCTTCAATCGAATATGGGTAAAAAGTGCAGCGATCATTAAAACCGCAATACCCAGGGCACCAAGGCGGACAATAGTAAGTTCGTCATTGAGCAGCATGATCGCAAAGGAGAATTTGAAAATGCCTACAAGATCACGTAACCATTTGGGCAGGTTGAAGTGTTTAAACTCATCCTTGATGTTGTGGTAGCGGACACCCCATACAAAAATGATGGAACCGAACACGAGGATGCAGAGCAGTTCCAGAAGAACGGGCGTGGATTGAAAAAGAGTTGAAAGGTTGTGAATGCCTAAGTTTTGAATCATTCATGTATTCTTTCACTAAATGAACAGTCCCGCAAATCGCAAAATTAGATAGGGAAGATAAGGAAGAGTGAAATGAGAAAGGTGAAATATTTTGAATCAGGAAAAGGACGGACGGAGGTGGGAAATGGGTAAGGGATATTTGATGCACAAATTAAGCGTATATTAGATACGAAGTTGTAAAATTTACAGGAATCAATTTAGCTACTTCTCTACCACTCACTTTAAAGAATCATGAACTACCAAGAATATTTAGCAGAGATCGAAGAGCGTAAGGCACAAGGGCTAAGCCCTAAGCCAATAGATGGCAGTGACTTGCTGGCGGAAATTATTAGCCAGATCAAGGACGCAAATAATCCGAATCGCAAGGAGTCGGTTGATTTCTTTATCTATAATACCATTCCCGGTACCACCACCGCGGCCGAGGAAAAGGCAGTATTCTTAAAACAAATTATTTTGGGTGAGGAAGTTGTGGAGGAGATCTCCCAGGCCTTTGCTTTTGAACTGCTCTCGCACATGAAAGGCGGTCCATCGGTACGGGTATTGATTGACCTTACCTTTGGAGACGATGCAGAAATTGCCAGCCAGGCAGCCGAAATACTGAAAACTCAGGTCTTTTTGTATGAGGCAGATACCGACCGAATCGAGCAGGCATACAAGGCGGGCAATGCAATCGCCAAAGATATTTTGGAAAGCTATGCCCAGGCAGAATTCTTTACCAAACTGCCCGACATTGATGAAGAGATTCAGGTGGTTACCTACATCGCAGCGGAGGGAGATATTTCCACCGATCTTCTTTCCCCGGGTAACCAGGCACACTCCCGCTCGGACCGGGAATTACATGGAAAGTGCCTGATCTCCGAAAAGGCACAGGGAGAAATCACCGCTTTGAAGAACCAGCACCCAGACAAGCGGGTGATGTTAATTGCAGAAAAAGGAACCATGGGCGTAGGTTCCTCCCGGATGTCTGGCGTCAACAATGTGGCCTTGTGGACGGGTAAGCAGGCAAGTCCCTATGTACCATTCGTAAACTTCGCCCCAATTGTGGCAGGTACCAATGGAATATCTCCCATCTTTTTAACCACGGTCAGTGTAACCGGTGGAATCGGGATAGATTTGGACAACTGGGTAAAGAAGTTGGACGAGGAAGGAAAACCTGTGCTCGACGCCAATGGCGATGCCGTACTCGAACAAACTTACTCCGTGGAAACGGGCAAGGTATTTACCATCAATACAACCACGAAAAAATTATACGAAGGAGATCGTGAACTGACCGATATTTCCGCAGCCCTGACCCCTCAAAAGAAGGAGTTCATACGGGCAGGTGGATCCTACGCGATTGTATTTGGTAAGAAGTTGCAAAGTTTTGCAGCAGGTGCTTTGGGCATTGATATTCCAAGTGTTTATGCACCCGCCAGTGAAGTATCTGAACCCGGACAGGGCCTGACCGCGGTCGAGAAAATATTTAACAAAAATATGGTAGGTGTGAAAGCAGGCACCGTTCTGCACGCAGGTTCCGATGTTCGGGTGAAGGTAAATATTGTGGGTTCGCAGGACACCACCGGATTGATGACCTCGCAGGAACTGGAAGCCATGGCGGCCACGATTATATCCCCCACAGTAGACGGTGCGTACCAATCGGGCTGTCACACTGCATCGGTATGGGATAAAAAGGCTCAGGCAAATATTCCCAAGCTGATGAATTTCATGCACAATTTCGGCCTGATTACCGCACGGGATCCGAAGGGCGAATACCATGCGATGACTGATGTGATCCACAAGGTATTGAACGATTTAACCGTGGATGACTGGTCGATCATTATCGGGGGAGATTCCCACACCAGAATGTCCAAGGGTGTGGCCTTTGGAGCGGACTCCGGGACCGTGGCTTTGGCCCTGGCTACCGGAGAGGCAACCATGCCCATACCGGAATCGGTAAAGGTTACTTTCAAGGGAGATTTAAAAGAACATATGGATTTCCGGGATGTGGTACATGCCACCCAAGCCCAGATGCTCAAGGAATTTGGAGACAATGTATTTCAGGGAAGAATCATCGAGGTGCACTTAGGCACCCTACCCGCTGACCAAGCCTTTACCTTTACGGATTGGACGGCAGAAATGAAGGCCAAGGCATCGATCTGCATCTCACAAAACGATACGCTCATAGAATCTCTGGAGATTGCTAAGAGTCGCATCCAGGTGATGATCGACAAGGGAATGGACAACGCGACCCGCGTACTCCAAGGATTGATCGATATTGCAAACCGTAGGATTAACGAGATTGGTTCGGGTGAAAAGCCTGCCCTTACTCCGGACAGCAATGCCAAGTACTACCGCGAATTCGTAGTCGATTTGGATGTAATCAATGAGCCAATGATCGCCGATCCGGATGTAAATAACGATGATGTTTCCAAGAGATATACCCATGATACCATCCGTTCAGTATCTTACTATGGTGGAGAAAAGAAGGTGGACCTCGGATTTGTCGGCTCCTGCATGGTGCACAAAGGGGATTTAAAAATTGTTTCCCAAATGCTCAAAAATTTGGAGGAGGAAACAGGCAAGGTGGAATTTCATGCCCCCTTGGTGGTGGCCGCTCCAACTTACAACATCATCGATGAACTCAAGGAAGAGGGAGACTGGGACATGCTCCAAAAATATTCCGGTTTTGTATTTAACGACGATGCCCCAAAAAATACCGCCCGTGAAGAATATGAGAATATGATGTATTTGGAACGCCCCGGTTGTAACCTTTGCATGGGCAATCAGGAAAAAGCGGCACGGGGAGATACCGTAATGGCCACATCCACCCGACTTTTTCAGGGACGTGTGGTGGAAGATTCCGAGCGTAAAAAAGGAGAGTCTTTACTCGCCTCCACTCCAGTAGTTGTACTTTCTGCAATCCTTGGTCGTATTCCAACGATGGAAGAATACCAAAAAGCAGTGAAGGGAATTCCTCTGACTAAGTTTGCTCCGCCCCTCAAGGCGATGAGCAACTAATTTTAAAATCGCTAAGTTTTCTCTCCAGCAGATTGCTGTTTGGAGATGTGGGCTTTAGAATATGTCCATAATGACTAAGGACCTGCCCAAAGTATTGTTTGTGGATGACCAAGCCGAGGTACTCGATGACCTCAGGGTGATTGTTGCCGAAGTATGCGATCCTTACACCGCTACCAATGCTGAGGAGGGGTTGAAGATTTTTGAGAACGATGGACCGTTTACCATTGTAGCATCTGACCAAATTCTGCCGGGAATAAACGGGGCTGAATTTCTTGCAAAAGTTAGCCGAAGGGACCCTTACTGCTCGACCATGTTAGTCACCGGGCATGCCGATTATCACGATGCGATGCGGGCGGTAAACGATGGTCATGTCTTCCGCCTGTTGGACAAACCCTATGCAGAACAGGACCTGATCGATGCGATACAGGCAGGTGCCAGACAGCGCCAGTTACTAGAGTCTGAACAAGTATTACTGCAGGAAACATTGGTCGGTGCAGTCAATGCCCTGACTGATACGCTGGCCACAGTTAAACCATTATTTTTTGGGCGAGCCCAACGGGTAAAAAGATTGGCTGGAGAAATTGCCCGGTATTTAAATTTTTCTCATGTCTGGCAGGTCGAAACCGCAGCGGTGTTCTCACAGATGGCATCCATAACCCTACCAGAGGAAGAGGCAGAAAATGTTTTTCTTCGCAAGAGGCTGCGTCCACAGATTGTGGAATTGGTAAAGAAGTTCCCCGAAGTGATTGATCATTTACTCGGACATATTCCACGCCTCGAAGAGGTTCGTAAAATTATTGATTGTTTAATGGGCAACCCACTGCCTTACCAAAACAAGGCAACGGAGGAAGTGTACCAAGCATACCGAATCATCGACGCAGCCCTCGAATATGATTACCTCGAGGTGGATGGGCATGACTCAGAGGTTATCCTTGGAACCCTCAAAGGTGGAGAGAAGCAATTCGATAAGGATGTGATCGAGGCCATGTCCCAGTTATTGCACAAGTCCAAGACACGCTACCTAGTGAACGAGGTGCCTTTTGAGGAATTGCGAGTGGGAATGCGCCTGGCTGAAGACTTGAGCCTGGAAACTGCCATGTTGGTAGCCCCCAAGGGTACAGATATTACCAAGCATTTCCTGCAGGTTTTGCACAACTACGATTCATGCTACGACCGCACGCCCTTCCCCAAGCTAATTAAAGTGTTTGTTGCAGAAAAGGTAACAAGCTAAGAAATTGATTCCTGTGAGGCTTCCATTGATTTCCTGCCTTTTCGTAATCGGACAGGTTACCCTTTTTGCGAGCAATCCAAAATTGAAAAGCGTGCAAAGGTTTCATGCACCACAAGCCAACCAGGCTGCAGCAGCGGATAAGGAATTTTTTTATGCCATCGGAAACAGAGTAATAACCAAGCATGATCGAAACACTGGCGTAGAAGTGGTCAAATCTTCAGGCAAAGCAAAGCATTTAAACAGCGGATATTTTCACCAAGGCAAACTGCTCTGTGCCCACTCCAATTTCCCCACCCTTCCCGAGCAAAGTGAAGTTCTATCTCTTGATCCAAAAACGATGAGACTCACCGTATATCGTGATCTGGGAAATCCAGGAGGTTCTCTTACATGGGTGGTGCAAAAAAAGGGGAACTGGTGGTGTAACTTTGCAAAATATGGAAAGAAGAACGCTGAGACATTTGTAATAAAATATGACAATCATTGGAAAGAAATCGCTCGTTACACTTACCCTCAGAAGTTAATTAATCAACTGGGCAAGTACAGTATATCAGGTGGAATCTGGGTGGGCGAAGAGCTTTGGGTGACCGGGCATGACGATCCGTTTCTGTTTCGCCTCAATCTCCCGAAGAAAGGTTCTGAATTGTTTTATCTAGGAAAGATAAAGGTTCCGTTTACTGGGCAAGGAATTGCCGCAGATCCAGAAACGGGGGGATTAGTGGGAATCAACCGGGCAAATAAAGAAATAATCTTTTCCCTGAGTAACTAAAGGTATTATTTACCTGAGCTCCTGCGTTGACCAAAGTTGCGGCGCTGTTTACCCCCAGCGGATTTCCCACCCTTTGCCGATTGGTTTGGGCGAAAAGATGAGCCCCCTCCTCCGCCTTTTTTGTGGCGTGAATTGGATGACCTTGACGAGTTGGATGACCGAGAGATATTAAAACCAGTTACTCTTTTGCGGTATATAGATTTGCGCATTTTACGCTCCACCAGGCGTAAGGTACCTTGATCCTCTGAAGTGATAAAACTGATGGCTTCACCAGCACTATTGGCACGACCCGTACGACCGATTCGGTGTATATAGTCCTCTGCATTGGGCGGAAAATCAAAATTAATTACATGCGTAATCCCTTCCACATCGATCCCACGGGCCGCAATATCGGTAGCTACGAGCACCCGGGTTTTGCCATCTTTAAAATCCTGCAAGGCTCGGGCACGCTGGTTTTGGCTACGGTTCGAATGAATAGCAGCAGTGGGAATCTTGGACTTCGCCAACTGTCCAGCCACGCGGTCGGCCCCGTGTTTGGTACGGGTAAAGACGAGCACGGAGTAAAGATCGTTATCTTCCAGTAAGTGTTTGAGCAGTGAGACCTTTGAAGAATGGGGCACTTCGTGAATGCACTGCCGGACGGTGTCGGCCGGATTGCTCCGCTTACCAATCTCAACAGTTTTGGGACGGTAGAGAAATTCCTTAGTTAGCTTTTCAATATCACGGGAAAGAGTGGCGGAAAAAAGCAGAGTTTGTTTACCCTTCCTAGGTAAATCCTTAACGATCTTGCGGATATTGGGAAGAAAGCCCATGTCGAGCATACGGTCGGCCTCATCGAGCACGAAGAATTCAATACCTGAAAAATCAGTACACCCCTGCCCCATCAAATCCATTAAGCGACCAGGAGTGGCGATAACTAAATCAACTCCTGCCCGGAGAGCTTTTTTTTGGGGAGTTTCATTTACACCGCCATAAACAGTAGCGACTTTTAATGGGAGATGGCGTGCGTAGGCAGATACATTATCGTGAATCTGTACCACAAGTTCGCGGGTGGGAGAAAGCACCAGGGCACGGGTCTTGCCACGGCGGGAAGGATCGCTGGTCAAACGCTCAAGAGTCTCGAGCATGGGCAAAGTAAAGGCCGCGGTTTTCCCGGTACCGGTCTGGGCAATCCCGATAAGATCGTTACCCTCAATGATTAAAGGGATGGCAGCTTCCTGTATAGGTGTGGGATCGGAGTAACCAACTTCTCCGATGGAACGTAAAAGATTTGGCCCGAGCCCAAGGGTTTCAAAAGACATAATTACAATCTATTTTAAATAGACAAGATGGCGATGTTATTGACAACTTATTCACGGGTTTTCCCCATGATGCTCACAGTAGGCCGGAATCTTCGAGTTGTTTGAGCTTATGGAGCTTTTCACGAATTTTATTGCGGTAGCGACGGTCGCGCTCCCGGGCTTTTTGCCTTTTTTGCTCAGCACTTACTCTAGGACGACCACGCCGCAACCGGACCACAGCTTCGGGGATTGTAAAAATTCCGCGCTGCCGAAAGGATGCTGGGGTTGAAACCAAGAGCGAGGCCCGTGCGTTATCCGAAAACCAGGGGTCACTTAGGCATCTATCTTTCTGCCCAACCCAGCGAGGACGAGCAATGCCTGCCTGATCCGAAATCCACTCGGCATAAGCAGCTAGGTAGGCATCAGCCACCTCACCCTGGTGAAATCGTTTTCGTAAAATCGAGGGAGTCTCCCAGATCGCCTGAACCAGTGCCGGGCGGTTACTGACATCCCCTCGGACAACATGATGAACCCAGTCTCGCACAAGGAGTCCAAACTCTTCCAGGCTGGAGCACTGGGCTGAAACCTCTTTTAGCGTAGTGGGTCGCTTGCTAAACTCTTTCATGGGCACTCCTCCCTGATGAGTTGTTCAAGAAATGCTTGATCCTGCTTACTAGGAACATCGTCCGGGTAGTATTTATCAATCCATTCCTGAATCTCCTGAAAACTAGATAGTTCAAGTTTCTTAATGAGAAACCGTAAATCTTCTTCATCGCCCTTGTACCCAGGTAAAGCCCTGCGACAAGCCAATGCTTTCATTGCCAGCAAATATCCGGCAGTAGGTATGGTTACCTGAATGCCCGGAACATCAATGGGTAGTTCCCGAATAGACTCACGAGTGCCCAAAAATTGACGGACATCATCGTTGATCCAATCTTCAGGGAGTCCCCGCTCTTTGGCCACCCTACGAATGAGAGGTTCGACCTTGGATAATGGATGGATAACCGCATCGATATCTCGGGTAATTCGCTTTCGGTCATAAGCCAGCATCATCGCACACCCACCATAAATGCAGAGGTTTAATTGGATGGATTTTTCTTCCGCGAGCTCACCTAGACGGGTAAGTGCAGAAATTACCTGATCTTTGGAAAAACTTTTCAACTAATAAAACATAGCGCGACGGTTTATTAATTTCAACTTTGTAATTCGCTTAGCGGCCGTCGGTGAAGACGGGCTGGGTCCAGGCATAGTATTCGCGCAAAGAACCGTCCTCTTTTTTTACCCGGTGGGTGACCTTGGCCCGAAGGTAGGCACCCTTGGCTTCACATTTCGCTGAAAGTCCCTGAACTGTTTTGACGACTTCTCCCTCCGGTCCGATAAATTCGATCGTAGTGCCGGGCTCTCCCTTTTTTACGGGTCGGCCGAAGAGGAATTCGGAAGCCAGTTCGCAAGCGGTCTCATCTTCATTGACTGAGAGTTCGATGGAATTGGTACCACGCACAAGTTCCACAAGCATCACCCCGGAAGTGGAATAAAAATCACCACGCAACATCGCCTTGGTTATGGCATCGGAAGTGAGTTCCTCTGAGTTCACCATGACCCAGCCACGCCCAGGGTTATTTTCCTTCTCTCCCCACTTTTTTAATTTGTGGGCATCATCACAGGATACACCCCACATCGTCATGCCTTTATCAAGAAGGGCATCCCAGAGCTGTTCGGTGGATGGATGGTGTGCACCTTTGAAATTTTTCGCTGTGGGGTGAGCATTGTAGAGTTCGAACATATAGAGCCTTTTTACAGGGGAAACCTCATGTGCCTGGATAAACCTACCAGAAAGCGGATGATTGAGAATATTAGTACCACCTGCCTTTTCGGTTTCAGTGACATAGTTTTGCATAATTCTGGTACGGTTTCTGTCCTTAAACTGCCAGGGAACCAGGCGGGAAATATTCATCGCAGTGAAATGAACTTTGCCGGTAATCTCCTCACCGGGAACCAACAGAAAGTCATCCCTTACCTCACCAGATAATTTCACTGTGGATGGATCAATGAACTTGTTGTGCTCGCTAAGAACAAGGAAGTTGTAGCCACGATCATGGTACCATTGGGCGACCACCTCGGGTGTGGAGTCGGCATGACCACAGAGGACGGTATGTACATGAGTGTTCCCCTTGTACCACTTTCCAGCAAAGGCAAGGGTCGGTAAAAAAAGACATATAAATGTTTGGACTCTCATAGGTTAAAGGAAATGTGAAATGCCCTTGATTGAAAGAGAATTTGAAGGCTAGCGGCCATCAGTAAAGACGGGTTGGGTCCATGCATAGTACTCGCGCAAAGAACCATCCTGATTTTTCACCCGGTGGGTAACCTTGGCCCGAAGGTAGGCTCTCTTGGCCTCACATTTGGCAGTAGTGCCTTGGACTGTCTTAACAACCTCTCCCCCAGGCCCGATGAATTCGATGGTGGTTCCAACTTTGCCCTTTTTTACGGGTCGGCCGAAAAGGAACTCGGAAGCCAGTTCGCAAGCGGTTTCATCTTCGTTGACCGAGAGTTCGATGGAATTGGTACCACGCACAAGTTCCTCAAGCATCACCCCGGAGGAGGAGTAAAAATCCCCACGAAGCATAGCCTTAGTGATGGCATCAGAACTGAGTTCTTCGGAATTCACCATGACCCAACCGCGCCCAGGGTTATTTTCCTTCTCTCCCCACTTCTTTAATTTGTGAGCATCGTCCGAGGATACCCCATAGAGAGTCATTCCTTTCTCAAGCAGAGCATCCCACAACTGTTCGGTGGAGATATGATGAGCGGTGCCAAAGTTGTGCACTCCGGGGTGGGCATTGTAGAGCTCAAACATGTAGAGTCTTTTGACCGGGGCAATTTCATGCACCTGCACCGTTCTGGAATAAATGGGGTGGTTTAGAATATTGGTTCCCCCTGCTTTCTCTGTCTCATCGACATATTTTTGCATGACCACAGAGCGATTCTTATCCCTAAAATCCCATGGAACCAGACGGGAGGTATTCATCGCGGTAAAGTGGATACTTCCGTTATTTCTGCCCCCAGTAATTTCCTCTCCGGGAACCAGAAGAAAATCATCCCTGATTTCCCCCGATAATTTTACGGTGGCTGGATCAATGAACTTGTTATGCTCACTGAGAACCAGGAAGTTGTATCCCCGGTCATGGTACCACTGGGCAACTACCTCGGGTGTGGAGTCTGCATGCCCGCAAAGGACGGTATGCACATGGGTGTTTCCCTTGTACCACTTTGCGGCAAAACCACGAGTGGGCATGAAAGAGAGCAGGCAAAGTAGAGCAATTCGATTCATAGTTTATGAGATGAGACTTCAAAAGATGGTAACCCTTGGCAAACAAAATGAATTGGTGCACGAGTAATCTTCTTGTTCAGCAAGGGGTGGGTAAACTAAGAATATCACTTAGCCCAATTTTCAAATTATGATGCGTATCATTCTCATTTTAACCGTCCTGTTTCACACTGGTTTCCTATTTTCTGTGCAGGCATCCAAGCAAAAGCCAAATATTCTGTTCATTATGCTGGATGATCTGGGCAAGGAATGGATCAGTTGCTACGGTGCGGAGGATATCGAAACCCCCAACATCGATGCCCTCGCTGCCGGAGGTATGAAATTTAACAATGCTTATTCCATGCCCCAGTGTACTCCTTCCCGGGCAACTTTACTGACCGGAAAATATCCCTGGCGAAACGGCTATGTGAACCACTGGGATGTGCCACGCTGGGGGATTGGATACTTTGACTGGAAGCACAAAGAAAACACCACCTTTGCCAGGTTAATGAAAGACCTGGGCTACAAAACCTGTGCTGCCGGAAAGTGGCAAATCAACGATTTTCGCATCGAACCACAGGCGATGAAAAAGCATGGCTTTGATGACTGGG
>NZ_CAXLML010000203.1:0-4379 GCF_964187505.1 Candidatus Chordibacter forsetii | reverse complement strand
TATCGATTTGATCAAAAGGCAGGGATTTTAATGGAACAAGACCCACCAAAAAAAATTGGTCAAGTTCTCAACTTTACTAACTCCAATTTGACCGATCGTCACCCCCATCTTGGTCGTGATCCAATCGTGGTGGAATTTAAAAAGAAAAACCCAAAAACTGGAGAGCTCGTTCCTTTTGAACGCGAACTGGGTATACCTTTTATCACTTTTGTGACTTACCTTTTCATTCCCTTGAGTGTGGGAATGTTCCCTCATCTATTCCAACATTGGTTGACCGCCCGGAATGCCAGGGCTTTCAAACTTACCGTAATTGCTCACCCCCTTTGTATTCTCATTGTTTGGGTTCCCTGTGTGCTCATTGGTTCATGGGCTACCGGCTTGCTCCCGCCAGGCATTCCTCCGCCTGCGGTTTTATCTGCCACCCTGAATATGCTCGTTGGCGACCCCTGGCTTACCGGCTTGCTCACAGCTGGTGTATTGGCCGCTATTATGTCTTCAATGGATTCCCAATTCCTTTGCCTTGGTACTGTATTTACCAATGACATCGTAGTTCATCGTGCGGGAAGTAAGGTTTATTCTGATTCACAAAAATTAAAAATCGCTCGTTCATTTATTGTAATCATCGTAGCAGTAACCTACTTGCTGGCCATGGCGGTCAAAAATGCCAATGTTTTCGATTTGGCAATTTGGTGCTTTAGTGGATTTGCTGCTCTTTTCCCCTTAGTTTTTTCTGCTCTTTATTGGAAACGGGCGACCAAAGCAGGTGCGATTGCATCGGTTTTAACGGCCCTCATTTCTTGGGCATGGTTTTTCCATCAATCCGGATATGGAGGAGAATATTTTGTGGGACCGGGAATTGTACCAGCGGCAATTTGCTTCCTTGTATCAGCGGGTGCTCTTGTGGTCGTATCCCTCCTAACCTCGCCTCCGGCTCAATCAACGATCGATCAATTCTTTCCCTCTCGGTCGTGATTGCGAATCGCTGGGAATGCGACTAGAAATTGTTTCAGTTATGGTAAGCGAAGAACAAATTAAACATGCGGCTAACGATCTCGATCAACATGTCGAGGAAATGATCAATTGGCACTTCTCCCCGGAAAGTGGATGTCCTTTTTGGTTAAACTGGGCGAAGGAACAAGATTTCAATCCTTTGGAAGAGGTTCGTACCTTCGCAGAACTTTGTGATAAATTTCCATACTTTGAAGATGAATGGTTACGGGATCTTCCCAATAAAGTATGGGTGCCACAGGCATTTGCCGATCGACCTTTTAACATTTTTGAAACGGGTGGAACTACGGGTATGCCCAAGCAACGAATTGGATGGGATGATTTTCGCATCGATTATACCGCTTTTTCGAAGACTCTAAATGATGATCATTTTCCCCGCGATCACTACTGGTTGATGGTCGGCCCAACCGGTCCGCGAAGATTGCGCCTGGCTATTGAACACCTGGCCAATGAAAGAGGTTGTTCCTGTTATTTTGTCGACCTTGATCCGCGCTGGGTCAAACGATTGATCGCTACTCAACAATTTGATCAAGCCCGTGCCTATATGGATCATGTGGTTGAACAGGCCCTGACCATAATCAAAAACCGCGAGATCAGTGCTCTTTTTACCACTCCCAAACTTTTAGAAGCATTGGCCGAGCGTCGAGACTTGGTAAGCGCCGGGGTCAAAGGGGTATTTTGCGGGGGAACAACCATGGACCGTCAATATGCCCGTTTTCTTCAAGAAGAGGTATGCGAAGGAGGAAAGATCGGATTTGTCCCGACCTATGGGAATACCTTGATGGGCTTGGCACGCAATCATCCCTTTGGGCCTGAAAATGATTATTCGATTGCTTATTACGCTCCCCAACCACGGGCAGTCCTTCGGGTGATCGATACAGATAGTGGAAAACCGGTGGAATATAATCATTGGGGCAGGGTGGAACTAACTACCCTTACAAAAGAATTTTTCATGCCCCGTTTTTTGGAGCGTGACGAAGCCATCCGCCGAGAACCATGGACTGAAGCACCATGGGATGGGGTCGCAGAAATCCGTCCGTTTGGAGCGATGGAGAAGAAAATTGTAGAGGGAGTCTATTAATAGGTATGAAACAAGCACCCCACTTACCAAGTTTGCGACTGGGCAAGCCTTACTGCAGCCTTAATCAATCTAAAGTACTCGACTATCGGGATGGGTCCGTGCGGGCCACCTTGAGCCAGGTAAACCCAGGAGTGATCCGCCGAGATCTTAAAGAGGTCGGACAGGCCAGAGCCGCCTTGCAAAAATTTTCGACTGCCGAACTTCTGGAAATTTCCCGGCAGGCAGGAGAATTTTTTCTTCATGAAGAATTACCTGTCGGGGAAGCAGGAGAACTGCAAAGCCCTCAGGAATATTTAGAGACTCTTTCATCCACCAGCGGGCTTCCCCACATTATGGTTCGTCGGAATATGGAAAAAATCCATCACGCCCTTACTCATATGGATACGATTCTTAATGGATTGACCCGTGGGTTGGATGTGGAGGTATTAGACCGCGGTTATGGCGAACAATCCGGTTCTCCGGTTTGTTTTCATCCAACCACCAAGGCACTTGGTCTGGTCATGCCCAGTAACTCTCCAGCGGTTAATTCACTTTGGCTACCCGCAATCCCCCTGAAAATCCCGGTGATTATGAAACCCGGCAAGGACGAGCCATGGACACCTTATCGATTAATGCAGGCCTTTATTAAAGCGGGATGTCCCGCAAAAGCCTTTGGGTTTTACCCCACAGATCACGAAGGAGCGGCTGATATTTTGCGTCTTTGCGACCGGGCACTCATCTTTGGGGACAAATCAACCACCGATCAATATGCCGGGAATCCTGGTGTACAAGTCCATGGGCCCGGTTTTAGTAAGGTTTTGATCGGGGACGATGAGATCGAAAACTGGCAAGACTACCTAGACCTCATGGTTGCCTCAATTTCGGATAATGGTGGACGCAGTTGTATTAATGCATCTGCTATTATTGTACCCAAGTATGCAAAGGAAATTGCTGATGCCCTTGGGCAGAGACTCGGCCCGATCAAGCCCTTAGCGATGAACGATCCTAATGCCGTCCTATCTGGGTTTGCCAACCCCAAGATGGCAGAATGGATAGATTCTGCAATCGATGCAGACCTTTTGGAAGCCGGAGCGTATGATGCAACGGCTCCATATCGTGATGGTTCCCGCCTGATTAAAGCGGAGGGGGGAACTTATTTGCGGCCAACAATTATTGCCTGCGAATCGATCGAACATCCCTTGGCTAACCGGGAATTTCTCTGCCCCTATGCCAGTGTGGTGGAGGTTCCACAATCGGAAATGCTCGATAAGATCGGACCAACTCTGGTCGTTTCTGCACTGACTAAATGTGAATCTTTTAAGCGAGAACTGCTAATGGATCCAAGAATTGAAAGATTAAATGTTGGGCCTATTTCAACAATGAAAATATCGTGGGATCAACCGCACGAAGGCAACCTCTTCGAGTTTTTATACAAGCGTCGATCCATAGGATTGGCCGCCTGATTCGCCTCCCGTTCCCTTTTCAATGACAGGAAGTTCCAGCTCTCCATCGTTGGACTCTTCCTTTTTTGCACTAGGCGACCCAACTGAACAAAGGGTCATTTATGGCCCCGGATCTTCTAGAAAAGTTGGTGAGTATGCTAAGCAATTTGGCAGCCGTGCCTTGGTGGTCACCGACCTAGGTGTAAGTTCGGCCGGTCATCCCCATAAGGTCATGGAATCTTTGGAGTCGGCTGGTGTTCGTACATTTTTATTCGAGGAATCGATGGAAAACCCTACGGATTCAAGTGTACAGGAATGTGCACAGAAAGCTGGTATGCTGGAGATTGATCTCATCATTGGTTTGGGCGGAGGCAGTTCACTCGACACCGCCAAGGGGGCAAATTTTATCCTGACTAATGGTGGTTCTATGAAAGATTATTGGGGTGTGTCTAAGGCAACCAAGCCGTTGCTCCCGATGATCGCTATTCCTACCACTGCAGGGACGGGAAGTGAGTGCCAGTCGTATGCCTTGATTTCTGACGATCAGACGCACCGGAAAATGGCATGCGGAGATCCTAGTGCTTTGCCAAAAGTTACGCTATTGGATCCCGAGCTTACCCTTTCCCAACCCTTTTCAGTTTGTACCGCTACTGGAATGGACGCCCTGGCTCATGCCCTAGAATCCGCGGTTTGCTCACGTCGAAATGACTTGTCCGGTCGTCATGCCCGGCAAGCCTTTGTCCATTTGGTAAAGAATTTGGAAACGGTATGGAAAGACCCTCAAGACTTATTGGCGCGTGGTCATGTGCTATTGGGAGCGGCCCATGCGGGTGCGGCTATTGAACGAAGTATGCTCGGAGCCGCCCATG
>NZ_CAXLML010000202.1:0-8450 GCF_964187505.1 Candidatus Chordibacter forsetii | reverse complement strand
AAGGTAGCTCAATCATTCAATTTGGCTTAGCAAAACAGAAATCTTACGCAATTTGTGGTTTTCTTTTTTATTTAATTTAAAATAATTTGAGCTTAGTCATTGTAAACCTGTGACAACCCGCCCCATTGTTTAAATAAGCCCTCAAGTAAAACGCCCCTTCATTATGTTTCAAAGAGTAGCATTCATCCTTTTAGGAATCACGGTTTCACCCACCCTACCTTTGCTATGTGCAAAAAGTTACATTTGGACAGATATCAACGGGCAGAAGATTGAGGCAGATTTCGTGGGTGCAAATGAAAGTACTGTCACCATATCGATGGAGGGACAGGAACTCGACCTCCCTATTGATTCGCTCAGTGCATTCTCCAAGGCATTGGCAATCAAGCTTCGTAAGGAGTCCAAGACTATCCAAACTGCCACCCCACCCGTTCAAATAAAATCAAAGCCCCTTTACGACTGGAAAGACCTTCAAGGCAGAGTCATTAAAGCGGAATTTATTAGTGCAAACAGTTCGGCAGTCAAAATACTTTTCAACGGGCAAACGGTTGAACTTTCATTCTCCTTCCTTAGTCAGGAATCTAAGAACCTAGCCAGACAACTCGCCCATCAAAGTGAACCTCTCACCAAGCAACTGACCCCGCAGGAAATCCAAATTGCAGCAACCAGGCAAGAAAGTGAAGAGAAGGGTACAGACCCTAATGGTCCACTTGACCTATCGGGCCCACAGGTATGGGTCAGTGCGGATGGTCGCCCACTGAAGGCCAAGTTCATTGGCTTTGAAGGTGACGAAGTTTCTCTGGAAACTGGATCTGGAAATGAAGTGGAAATCCACACCGACAACCTCTCTAAACAAGCCATTGCATTGGCTGAAAAACTTAAAAGTTTGTTAGATCAAAAAGAAAAAAGAGCCAAGTCCTTCGCTAAGGTTCGAAGTAAAATGAAAGTTCCTACAGTCAGTGCTGATGCCTTGGATCAGATGCAGGAACTTACTAATACCGACGGGGCATCGATCCGTGCTCGTTTTGTGGACGCGGATGATTTTGCTGTAACTATCGTACTCGCCAGCAGAATAGACCCCATTGAACTACCCTGGGATAAGTTTAGTTCCGATAGCCAGATCTTACTGGAAGCTCTCAGAAGAAAGAGTTTAACCGTAAACCGTGCCCCATCGATTTCGCCTGCAAAAGGCTCAAGGTTAGCCTCTTTTGCCAACGGGCCGTTCAAGGGATACAACACTGTTTTTCAGTCCGAGAGGTTCGATGCTGCCTTAAGCTCGTCGGGAAGTTCGGTTAAGATCTGGCTTAAAAATAGTAAAGATCCATCCAAACCGTTCAAAACTTTTGGAATCGGCTTTGGCACGCGGTATACAGATAGGACCAACCCGGAAAAGCATCGCAGGCGATCCAGGAAGATCACCGGTTTCGAAAATCCCCCGGAGGCTTCTATGAAGAGAGAAAAAACCACTATTTCCGGTACTTTAAATAACGGTGGTACATTTCAGTACGATATTCAAATCAACGATAAAGGATTAACTCTATGGTCCAAAATGAGTGATCCAAATGGAGAAAAAGAACCAACAAACATTAGCATTAACACTTCTATACCCGGGATTGTTCCCAACTCCAAAAATAAATCGATGGAAGAAGTCATGCCTTACATCGGCGATGGCTCCCTTGTTCTAAAACCAGCATCTGGCAAAACCCGAATTTTTCCTTACAAGGAAAAATGGATGACAACCAATGCCAAATATAAGGGGCAAAAATTTGGGGCAATGGATTCGGCAACGATCATAGGGTCTCCCTATGGAAATAGAATATCTTTTATGGCCACAGGTTCAGGAATGAGCTTTGGAAAAGAGGTAGCATACGGGAGAGTATTTCCATTCCAGGGCTTATCCTTAAGCTACAGAAATGGTTCTTCTCCTAAACTGATCCCTCAAAACCGAGCATTTAAAGTATTGATACTACCTTAAAATGACTAAAATGGTAGCGACGGAGGGGTTCAAACCTAGGCATAAAAGATTAAGTATGTAGATTTTTAAAGTTTAAAATATTTTATAAGTTAAATTTTTAAATTCATTACATAATATTTTTCACCGATAATAGGAATTAGGCTTTTGACGAGTAAGTTGTCAACATTGTCTCTATTACAATAACAATATCAATCGCTTACTCCTCTCCTGAAATAACAATATTGCATCAACAAATCTCTGATATTCGAACAGGAAACCACTCTCAAAACGGGACGAATACAGATTGAGAAAATGTGGAAATCTCCCCGAAACGTCTTCATTGAAGTCCTTTGTTCCAATGAAAATAAATCTTACAACCTCAGATGCTAGCGCAAGATCTGGTTCGTCCATGTTTGCAACTGGGGCATAGCTCTCGGTTAAGAGCCATAAGTAAAGAGGCTCGTTAGAATATGCTCGGGACTTTTTCAATGAATAGTTTTTTATCATTGATCATAAAAGGTGGACTTTTATAGTTCTCACTTTCGTTGGGGGTGTAGCTCAGTTGGTAGAGCAGTGGACTCTTAATCCATTTGTCGGGGGTTCGAGCCCCCCCGCCCCTACCATTACCAACTGCTCGATTCGACAATTGATTTCAAATCTACGGCATTTGTGGGTGAAAGGATTGGGTAAGCAAAGGTTTCTATCTGATAATTTCATGAGAATATCTGCCGGGTTGAGTCAACACCTCTCATTAAGTTGGTATAGATAAAGGCGATACCCTATTTTAAAAAGAATTAGGTAATTTCAAGAGTCTTCTGCTCTACTGACTGAGCTAAGCAGGCAACAAAGTAAACTCTCCAAGGTCGCCAGAGAGTCTTAGGAGTAAGCCTTATTCCAAAGCAAACTTTACCTGTACCCTTACTTCAGTGCTGAGGTCACTTGGGGCTTGGACGGGGACACTTTCTGCCATCATCGCATCAGAATTCATCAATCTACGTGCATGCAACGGGCGGTTGGAACCACTCAATTCCTGAATCGTTAGGGGCAGTCCTACTTTAACTTCAGGAAATTTTTTAGAAGCAAGAGCACCCGCAAGAATTTCTGCCTTATTTAATGCATCTTCCATCGCCCGTACTCTGGCTTCTTCCACATATTCTTCATTATCATCCAACGCAAAGCTGAGAGACTCAAAATTATTTCCGCCAGCATCAACAGTGGTTTGCATAATCTCTCCCACCCGATCGAGATCGTAAATGCGAACAACGATTATATTGGATACCTGATAACCGGTAACTAACGGTGGCAATCCTTTACGATATTGGCGTTGCGGAGTAATTTGAAATCGAGCGGTTTCGTAATGTTCTTCATCCACGCCCATCTCCTCAAGTACATCAAAGATTTTCAAAATTGACGCATTATTTATCTCAGTTGCTGATTTTGCGGTTTTAGCAGTGGATAAAACACCCATACGCAGAATGGCGAGATCGGGGGACGCACTTACTATTCCAGTTCCAGTAACATTGATCCAACGATCAGACTCTTGCTCCGGTTGGTGACCATGTAATGCAGATAACAGAAGAAAAAAGCTTAGGAGGATTTTTTTATTAATAATCATTACATACAAAGTTTTTAAAGAGAGGTTGGACCACTCAAGTCCTTTTTAGCTAATTTGAGAGTTTTCAAGTCTTTCCTCAATACTGTTATTTTATTTTGGACAAAGTTTTGATTGGTAACTTGATACTCGATTCCCCACCCACCAAATTTATGACCATTTCTTTTACCAGTTAAATCATGAAAGAATTTTTTTGGACCCATGATTTGTTCGAAATGTAAATAATATGAGGAGGTCATCGGAGAATCCATCTCACTTGTTAACTGAAAAGGAGGTCCACCCATTTTAAAGTCACGCAATATCAAATAGCCAATCGGTTTTTTAAGGGTTGAATAGGAAAGTGCTTCCTTTTTGACCTCAAATGATTGGACCAGCAACCTCTTGTTGGGGTCTTGCATATTTGTTGGTCTAAAAAACGATTCTTTGGAAGTCACATGGATCAACTCTTTGTATGGGATTCGAAGACGCAACCAATACCTCGGATGTTTCTTGGTTACAGGGTCGATTTTGCTTAAATCCTCAAGTTCTACCTTCTTAACACCCTCCCAAGACGCCAAACGAAATCGAGAAGGAATCTTTTCGTACTTGGTACAGATCAAACCAAATGTAGGTTCCGGTATTTTTTCCACCTTCTCACTTTGAGTTTCTTGATTGGTAGGCTTCTGGACAAGGGCTACTTCTTTTTTTTCTTCCTTCTCCAACACCGGAGGGGGTGCAGCTGGTTTATCGGGCAAAGGCTCAAAAGGAATAGCTTCAAGAGTTTTTGGCTCCACTTTGACTGGCTGGGGAGTGACAACTTGAGGGATTTCCTGTTTAACAATTTCTTCTGGTTTTGTTGATCCTCCTAAAAGCTCCACAATTTTTTCGCGAAAAATCATGATTCCTAAAAAAGCTACCCATAATAAGGCTAAAACAATAAGAGATTTTTTAATCAAAATTAAAGTTAGTTACTATTTAGTACATCAGCCGACAATCGAAGTGTAAACTCAGCTTTTATTCAGGGTTACAATATCAAGTTGATCAAACCATGTTCTTAAAAGCTCCATCGGGAGCCCAATAACATTGCTTCGCGAACCTTCGAACGAGCATACGATTAAATCTGCACGGGTTTGAAGAGCATAGGCACCTGCCTTGTCCAAAGGGTTAACAACTTGAAAATATTCTTCTATGGTGGAATCGTCCAAAACCTTAAAACTAACCAAAGAACTAACTACCTTACAATTTTCGATCTCTTGGGAGCGGTTCACTAAACAAACTCCTGTGTGAACAGAATGAGTTTTTCCTGACAATCGAATCAACATCGATTTGGCATCAGCTAAGTCAATTGGTTTACCCAGAGAATCATCTCCCAAAACAACCAATGTATCAGCTCCTAAAACCCATTTATCCGGGTAACGCTGAGAAACTGCATCAGCCTTCAACCTGGCATTTTCCATTGCTAATGCAATCGGTCCATCCGGATGTACTTTCAATTCCGATACAGATGCAGTCTCTACTTTAAAATTCTCCAAAAGACTGGCCAGTAGTTCCTTTCTTCTCGGAGAACCGGATGCCAAAACAAAAGAATATTTGGGCTTCTGGGTGGCTTTTTTAAGATCGGCAGACATAATAGATAGTTACTTACATGCTAACTGATATCCACATTTCAACAAGATGAAGATTGGAATTGCTCAGATAAATACAACTGTTGGAGATTTAACCGGTAATTTTGAAATCCTTCGATGTGCCTACGATGAACTTTCGAGCGATGGTGCCGACCTGGTTATTTTTCCTGAACTTGCCCTAAGTGGATACCCTCCCCGAGACTTATTGCTCAAAAAACGATTTGGTGAGGATTGTGCAGAAAAATTAAATCAATTTGCAAAACTTACCGGTGAATGCCCTGCCCTTTTAGGCTACCCTGAGAAGATAGGTTTAAAACAAAGCCGATCTTATTACAACTCGGCTGCCCTCTGTTTTGATGGCGAAGTAAAACAAGTTTTTCGCAAAAGACTTTTACCCACTTACGATGTTTTTGATGAAGACCGCTATTTCGAAAGCGGAAAAAGTCCTTTATATTTCTCTCTCTTGGGAAAAAAAATTGCGGTCTCTATTTGCGAAGATATCTGGAATTCCAATGGCAACCAACATTCAGAAAACCCAATCACAGATATCGCAAAAGAGAAACTGGATTTATTGATTAACCTTTCTGCCAGTCCCTGGCATGTTGATAAAAAAATGCAAAGGTCATCAATCCTTCAGGAGGTGGTGCAAAAAATCAATTGCCCATTGATTTATGTCAATTCAGTGGGAGGAAACGACGAACTTATCTTTGACGGGAGTTCCGTGGTCCTTGATAGCTCCGCAAATCCGACCCATTTCTCCCCATCTTTTGAAAGCAGTTGCCAAATAGTCGATTTAGAAAAAAAAGTGCCTATTGAACACTTAAAGGACAATGAACTTCAATGTATTCGCCAAGCCATTGTTCTAGGCTTGCGTGATTACACCCACAAAAGCGGGTTCAAAAAAGGGCTAATTGGATTGAGTGGTGGAATTGATTCAGCACTAACCGCGGCACTCGCAGTTGAAGCATTAGGAAGAGACAATGTTATTGGCATAAGTTTACCCTCTTCGATTTCAAGCGACCATAGCAAAGACGATGCACGGGACCTTGCTGAAAACCTCGGTATTGAATACCACACTTTACCGATTCAAAAAATTGTGGACTCTGCAGAAAGTGAACTTGCTCCCCTCTTTGCTGGCATGAGTCCAGATGTTACCGAAGAAAACCTTCAAGCAAGAAGCCGTGGGCTTTTACTCATGGCAGTCTCCAATAAGTTAGGAGCTCTCCTGCTAACCACCGGAAATAAGAGTGAATTAGCGGTTGGATATTGTACTCTTTATGGTGACATGTGTGGCGGTCTGGCGGTCATTTCCGATATACCCAAGACCAAAGTTTTTGCGCTAGCCAGACACATGAATTTAGATGGGGAAATAATTCCGCTGAGCACCATTGAAAAACCTCCCTCTGCTGAGCTACGCCCAGACCAAAAAGATAGTGATTCCCTCCCTGAATACAATATTTTGGATGGAATTTTACAGAGTTATATTGAAGATGGCTTATCCATACATGCAATTATTGACCAAGGTTACACTGAACATACCGTGAGGAGAATTGTTGGTCTCGTCGACCGTAACGAATACAAACGAAAACAAGCAGCTCCAGGTCTCAAAATTACCTCTCTCGCTTTTGGAATCGGTAGGCGCATGCCTATCGTACAAAAATACAGCAATTAATTTATCATTGTTTCCATGAAAAATTCACAATCCCTTTTTGAAAGAGCCAAAAAAATTATTCCGGGAGGTGTAAACTCTCCAGTTCGCGCATTCCGCTCTGTGGGCGGCACACCCTTTTTTACTGCTAAAGCATCTGGCAGTCGTCTTACCACAGTAGATGATAAGGAATTAATTGATTATGTCTGCACTTGGGGACCGGCCATTCACGGACATGATCATCCAAAAATTCGTGAAGCAATTAGTGATGCCTTAAGTAAAGGTACGAGCTTTGGTACCCCAGGACCCGCTGAAGTGGAAATGGCCGAATTAATTGTCGAACTCGTACCCTCGGTAGAAAAGGTTCGTATGTGCAATAGTGGAACAGAGGCTACTATGTCAGCTATTCGCTTAGCTAGAGGTTATACTGGTCGGGATAAAATCATTAAATTTGCAGGTTGCTACCATGGTCATGTGGACAGCCTATTAGTGAAGGCGGGCTCCGGTGCCCTGACCTTAGGAAATCCAGACAGTGCCGGAGTACCCGCATCTTTTGCCGCCGAAACCCTTGTGCTCCCATATAATGACTTGAATTCAGTAGCAGATACCTTGGCTTCATCCTCTGAACAGGTAGCCGCCATTATCGTCGAACCTTATCCGGCAAATTGCGGTTTAATCTTACCAATGGACGGTTACCTTGAAGGCTTGCGTACACTTTGTTCCAAATACGGGGTAGTCCTGATCTTTGACGAAGTAATGACCGGATTTCGCCTGGGTTTGGGTGGCGTCCAAGAAAGGACCGGAATCACACCAGATTTAACGGCGTTGGGAAAAATAATTGGAGGCGGTCTTCCCGTGGGTGCCTTTGGTGGTAAAGTAGAAATCATGGATCACCTATCCCCTATCGGACCTGTCTACCAAGCCGGTACATTAAGCGGAAACCCACTGGCGATGGCTGCTGGTATTGCATCCCTCAAACTGCTTAAAGAATCGCCCCCCTATGATCGATTGGAATCAATGGGACGGGAGCTTTCTTCCGGTCTTAAAGATATGGCTCAGTCTAGAGGGATTCCATTGCAAGTCCCACAAGTCGGATCGATGTTTTGTTTATTTTTCTGCGAAAACCCGGTGGTTCAATTTGAAGACTCAACCCAGGCAAAGCATGAAAATTTTAATGCCTTTTTCAATGCATGCCTCAAGAGAGGTCTTTATTTACCCCCTTCTTCTTACGAAACTTGTTTTATCAGTGCAGCTCACCAGAAAATTGATATCTCTAAAACATTGGAAATTTTTGAGGATTCATTTAGTTGTTTTTGTTGACCTTTTACTTCACTCAAAGAAATAACAAACTTAATGATTAAATCAGCGATCAGTCTTTTTTTGCTTTTCTACTTCGGAATAATATCCGCCCTCGCTCAAGCACAGGAACGTATCCCTTTCTACGAAGATTTTATCGAGGGTGGAGACCTCAGCGGATACCTTGAATTAGCTCATAGATTCTTGGACGAAAAACCTGACTCAAAAGAGGCACCGCGAGTTGCTCTGGATTTGATCATGATGGGTAAGGCTGCCGAGAACCTAAAGTCGGTGGTTCGAGGTACCGACCTTTTGCTTTTTAAATATTTAGGAACACTT
>NZ_CAXLML010000201.1:0-5958 GCF_964187505.1 Candidatus Chordibacter forsetii | reverse complement strand
ATTTCCCTTTTGGGCATTAAATAATGATTTAAAGTGGTGACTTCCACGTTCGCCGTTCATCGCATTCATAAGTTATATGACCTTCTAGGTCCAGGTGGGTACCCTCGCGTCGCTCTTAGTCTTCCGATTTACGGCCTGACTGCAAACGATTGTCGATAGGTTCCCTAGTAATTAGGAGTAAGGAAAAGAACGAATGAAACTTCTCGAACGATGCAGAAGTCGAATGATACAACTAATTGAATTCTGGATTTGGTCAAGTTGCGTTCTAATCCTGCAAGGATTGGGATTTCAGGGAATATCTTAACAAAGTCTGCGTGCGTGAATAAAGCACATCACAACCCAAGTGAGTCGATCCACCGAGCATCCCCAACTCATTTTGAATCGCCGAATCGATCAAATTGACATCTCGCAAGAGCAAATATTTATCAGAATAATCATCCAATATACCAGATTCATAAATTTCTTCGGACTCTGACATTCTTTCGATGGCCACTAATTTGCCTCGATATTTTTCGAGAATTGGTTCCCATGCATTGGGCACCATCCCGGTTAAATTCGACTGCATTTCATGGAATCGGCTATCAGAACCTTTTGCTTTTCCCAACCTCGTTTCTTTACTTACTGTCCCAATGATTGCCTTGAGAGCCTGCCCGAAAGAATCTCTTAACATATTGTAAGAGTTTAAGGTAAATCTTTTTAATCGTACTCTCAGGGGAGGGTTTAAAAGCATCTGCCTCTCTTTTTTCCACTCCAGGCCCGCCCGTGTGTCGGGATCGGGAGCTTGTCGGATCAATAAGCTAATTTCTGCCACTTCTTTTGAAGGAATAATTCGCGAATGTACAAAACCGCAGGGGATTTGGTTCTCCTCCGGGCTGGATATTTCCAGTCCCTGTGCAAAAACTTCCAATTTACCACATATCCAATCCTTCGTACCGATGGGCAAAAGGACTTGATTGCCGTCAAATCTTTTCAGGCAATGATCGCAAGATCTTCTCTTAATTAAGGCACCAACTAGAGCAGAAAGAAAAAGTAAGAAAAGCGGCAACCAAAAGGCCAAAGTATTCATAACCAAAATTTAATATCCCAAAGTAGATCCACTCCTATTCGAACTTGCAATAAGAACATTACCTTGTTTGCATATATCTACCTTACCCTTTCTGCCCATGACCTCCCCTTTCCCCAATCGTCTATTCTTCCTTTCTTGGTTATTTCTTTTAGCCTTTAGTTGTTCAGATGATAAATCCGGACCCGAGGAAGCTGCATCCCTTCCCCCCACTGTCGAAAAGAAACCCGAGCTTGCGGCTCTACCCACCAAACCTTTGCCAGTGGTTTACATCGAGGAACTCGATCAGTATCAGGAATATTTTAAGGAACAACACGAGACAAGTTTCAGTCATGTTTCTAAAAAGAACTGGTCAAGTTACACCGCAGGAAAAGATGGGATACTCACAAAAGTTCTTCTTTTTGGAAAACCAAACTATATGATCTCCGAACATTATGGCTCGAGCATGAGTGGATTTATCCGGGCAGATAATCCAGACTCTGGTCCGAAATACGGAGAATGGAGCCTAACCAGAGATGATATTATTAATCAATTAGCCGTGCAGGGATTAACCGAGACAAATCAAGGTTGGATCACTCTGCAAATGAGAGGAGAAATTCCTCAGCAAAAAGGCAAACTATATTTTATTGTTTGTGATCAAATCGGCAACAAACGTTCATGGTTTGGTGCCTTTGCATTTGCCGAAGGAAACACCTACAAAAAGGGTAGGTTTTGGTTGCACCCTGAACACGACCTTGTCTTTCGCACCTATGTGGGAAAGACTGCAGACCAGTTGGAAAAAGAACAAAAGGGAGAGCCTTTGTTTGATTCAGGCAGTGCAACTCTTGTGCCGACCAATGATGTTCCGGAGGCACCAAAGCCCATGATTGAACTGAGTAAGAACTTTCAACCTGCCCCACCATCTCTTCTCCAAGAAAAAATTAGCGAACAAAAGACTTCCATCAAAGAAGAAACTCTTTACCAACCGGCTACCCAAGCACCTGAACAGGAACAACCCATCACAGATGCTCCCAGCGGAGAAAACGTGGATCAGAGTATCGAAGAACCCAATATATTAGATTCCTCGGAAATAGAATCTGAGCCTATTCCTGCCGAAACAAGTGAACCGGTTGAGAATAAGGAAGTTCCTAAAGGGAGTTTATTCGAGCGTTTTTTCAAAAACAAAACGGAATAATCTATTTACCTGTAATGTAGGTAATGGTACCAGGGGGCGGACTTGAACCGCCGACCTTCGGGTTATGAGTCCGACGCTCTAACCGCCTGAGCTACCCTGGCAAGAAAGAGGCAAACTATGAACTTCACTTAAGCCTCCGTCAACGCAAACAAATGATTCGTTAAAATTTTCGTTTTGAGCTTTACCCGCTTATCGATTGGTTAAAAGTTGATAATTAAACTTTTTATTTTGAAAACTGATAAATCAACCATTCTGATTATTGATGATGATGCGGAGATCCGCTACTCTTTAGACCGTGTACTTTCTCCGGACGGACACCACATTCTAACGGCTGATTCTGGCGAACACGGAGTAGAAGTTGCAGAAAAGGAAAACCCTCAACTCATCTTCCTCGATAATCGGATGGAGGGAATGTCAGGCATCGAAACGCTCCAACATTTACGCACTGCAGCTCCAACATCACTGGTTATACTAATGACTGCATACGGAACCACTCAGACCGCCATCCAAGCGATGAAGCACGGTGCTTTTGATTATGTACTTAAGCCATTTGACCTTTCTAAACTCAAGGACATGGTGGCGAAAGCTCTCAAGGCAAATGCAGACTCGGGCAGTGCAGAGAGTGTAGAAAAGCGTCTTTTAAATAAAGAGGATTTAGAGGAAGGCATCGTGGGTAGTGGCGAAAAGATGCAGCAAGTCCTGAAAAAAATTGGCCAAGTTGCTGCTTCAGAGGCCACCGTAATGGTAACAGGTGAAAGCGGAACCGGTAAGGAACTGGTTGCCCGTTGTATCCATCGTTACAGCCATCGTTCAGATGCCCCCTTTCATGCAGTAAACTGTGGTGCCATTCCGGAAAACCTCATAGAAAGTGAACTTTTTGGGCATGAGAAAGGGGCATTTACTGGTGCGACCGATGCTAAGGCTGGACAATTCGAAGTTTGCCACGGAGGAACCTTATTTTTGGACGAAATTGGAGATATGGGACTGCCCACCCAAACCAAAATCCTCAGAGCTATCCAAGAAGGAGAAATTCAAAGAGTCGGTAGTACAAAGGTCAAAAAAGTCGATGTCCGCCTAATTGCAGCAACCCATAAAAACCTCGAATCCATGGTTAAGGATAAATCCTTCCGTGAAGATTTGTACTACCGGTTAAATGTTGTTCGTATTGAAACTCCCCCTCTGCGCGACCGCATGGAAGATCTTCCCGAACTTGTCAATTTCATGCTCGCACGCTTGGACAAAAAGTTTTCCACCGGTACCAAGGAGATTTCCACCGAAGCAATGGAAATTCTCAAATCCTGCAAATGGCCGGGCAATGTGAGGGAATTGGAAAATGTGCTTCACTCGGCATCAGTGGTATCCAAAGGCAAAAGGATTTTAGCAAAGGATCTTCCCGAAAATATTTCTTCTGTATCCAATTCCCCCAACCTCTCAAAACCTTTGCAAGCCAGTCATCCTCCGTCACCTGACCACACAGATGATACAGTTCCTCGGGAAGTAACAGTCGGTATACCCCCACATGATAAATCCCTGTTTGGCCAAACCGCCCAAAGTGTAGAACCGGTTTCTCATCCAAATCAAAACGGTAATACCCAGCCTCCTTCATCCATATCCCTAGAAGAAAGTTTTAATATTTCCTATTCTCACCTTAGGGCAAAGAGTGATAAGAATTTACTCGAGAGTATGGAAAAAGAAATTATTCAACGAGCCTTGCAGGAATGTGGTGGCAATCAGGTAAAAGCATCTGCCTTACTTGGCATTACCAGGGCAACTCTGCGCAAGCGGATAGACAGCTACGAAATACGATATTAAAAATTTGCCTCTTTGGTAGCTTGCCAAATTTCGTTGCATGCTTCATTAATTTGACGACTGATTTTTAACAAATGAATCAACTTCCCAGAATAGTTCTCACCGGAATCGGACTAACTTGTCCGCTTGGTAATGATTTGCCCACCTACCGGGAGGCTCTTCTGGCTGGCAAGAGTGGGGTTTCTTTATTTCCTGTTCGCAACATGGGCGAACAACCAGCAGGGGTATGTGATTTTGACCAAAAAAAATATCAAAAACGTAAAGAAATCCGTGTAGGTACAAGGGCGGGAAGCATCGCAATCTATTGTGCCAATGAAGCCATCGCCCATGCTGATCTGGATCTCGAAAAAGTAGACCCTTCAAGAATCGGAATCTACCTCGGAATCACCGAGCACGGAAACGTCGAGACAGAAACTGAGGTTTGCCAATTATTTGATCATTACGATGAAGATATCAAGTATTGGACCCATCATCACAATCCTCGCACGGTTGCCAATAACCCTGCTGGGGAGATTACGGTTAACCTCGGTCTGACTGGTCCGCACTACACGATCGGAGCAGCCTGTGCTGCAGGAAATGCGGGTATTATCCAGGGAGTCCAACAATTGCGCCTAGGGGAGTGTGACTTTGCCCTGGCTGGCGGAGTTAGTGAAAGTATCCGTGCATACGGTATCTTTGCTGGCTTTAAAAGCCAAGGAGCTCTTGCCTCTCACGAAGACCCAACTCGGGCAAGCCGTCCATTTGATAAGGGGCGTAATGGAATCGTGGTTAGCGAGGGTGGATGTATTTATGTCTTGGAACGCTTAGATGACGCAGTCCAGAGAGGCGCAAACATCATCGCTGAGGTTGCAGGCTACCGGATCAATTCCGATGGCACCGATTATGTACTGCCCAATCCTGTAAGGCAGGAGGAGTGCATGAGGCAGGCCTTGAGTAATGCTAATATGCAACCGGAAGACATCGATTTAGTAAGCACCCATGCCACCTCAACTCCTCAAGGGGATGAGCAGGAATGCAAAGCAATTCGCAATCTTTTTGGAGAAAGTATTGGTACAAAGGTCAATAATACGAAAAGTTTTATCGGTCACTCTATGGGAGCGGCAGGAGCTATTGAACTAGCGGGTAACATTCCCTCACTTGAGGACGGAATGGTTCATGCCACCTTAAATGTTGATGAGATTGACCCAACTTGTGCCCTTCCAGGCTTAGTAACTGGTCAGGCAATTAAAAAAGAGGGTGGAGTTAAGGTAATTCTCAACAATTCTTTTGGTATGCTTGGAATCAATTCAGTTCTTATCTTGAAAAAGTTTGAAGCGTAGGGTATGATTACTTTCTTGCTCTGATGGATAAAGATAAAGTCAAACAAATCGTACTCGACATAATTGCGGAAATTGCTCCGGATGAAGACCTTAACGACGTCAAGTCTGACATTCGGCTGAGAGATCAGCTTGATCTAGATTCAATGGATTTTCTAGACATTGTCATGGAACTTCGCAAGCAACATGGTATTGATGTACCCGAACCAGAGTATCGTGAACTCGAGTCTCTGGATAGTTGTGCCAATTACTTGCTTCCCAAGTTCGAAGCGGGCGCCGCGGCCTGATTGAGTGGGGTCGGTTTCCCTGCCCCACCCTTCTTTGTCTCCTGCCAAATCCATAAGTTCGCAGATTACCTCAACTGAGGTTGTGGTCATTGGTGCCGGGTTAGCTGGTCTGGCCGCTGCAGTTCGTTTAGCTATGTTTGGCAAAAAAGTTATTCTGCTCGAAAAACATTATGTAGTCGGAGGCTTGAACAGTTTTTATGCCCGCAAGGGCAGGAAGTTTGATGTTGGGCTACATGCCCTCACCAATTACCCCTCGCCTTCTTCGGGAAAATCTTCTCCTTTGCTTAAGCTTTGCCGACAATTACGCAT
>NZ_CAXLML010000200.1:0-5136 GCF_964187505.1 Candidatus Chordibacter forsetii | reverse complement strand
GCGTTTGCTCGATTCCTATTTATCAGAAAAAGGATTGGAGCGACTACCTCCTATTGAATTAACTTACAACACATCAGAGGGGCACAAGAAGGTTGCCGAAGCCCTGCACGGCATGTGGAATGAAGCCCTTGGAGTAGAAATTCGATTATTCAATATGGAATGGAAAGTTTTTCTCTCCACTATTTCAAAAGGTGAATTTTCATTGGCTCGAGCAGGATGGATTGGAGATTATGTCGATCCACATACTTTTCTCCATATGTGGCGGTCGGGTGAAGGACTCAATATGACCGGCTGGGCAAATGCATCCTACGACAAAGCCCTGAAACTTGGGGAAACATCGAATTCCGAGAAAGAACGATGGGAAAACTTTCAGATATGTGAAGATTTATTAGCAAATGATTTCCCCGTCCTGCCTCTCTACTTTTATGTTCATCTAACTCTGCGACACCCCACAGTGCGCGGATGGTACCCCACCCTACTGGATCACCATCCTTATAAATATATTTACTTGCAAAAGGAGGAAGCCCCGTGAAAAAGTTTGTTTTCTCCCGGGTGTTGCAAGCCGTCCCCACTCTTTGGGTCATTGCCACTCTTACCTTTTTTATGACCCGATATGCTCCGGGTGGTCCGTTTGATACAGAAAAGGCAATTCCTCAAGAGATCAAAGTAAAACTGGAAAGTCATTTTGGGCTCGATCGTCCATTGTTTGATCAGTACCTGCTCTATTTAAAAAACCTTTTGCGAGGCGATCTTGGGCCATCATTTAAATATCCGGGTTGGGAAGTCTCTGAATTGATCGCTACCGCCTTTCCGGTTTCCCTGACACTGGGCGTTTTGTCTTTGTCGATCGCCTTGCTTATCGGAATACCTGCTGGAATTATTGCCGCTCTGCGAAAAAATACCTGGTTGGATTACCTGCCCATGAGTTTGTCTATGGCGGGGATCTGCTTACCAACCTTTGTACTTGGACCTTTGCTGATTTACATTTTCTCCACTCAACTCGGTCTCTTTCCACCACTTGGATGGTATGGTCCAGCAGACTGGGTACTTCCTTCCTTCACTCTTGGTCTTTTCTATGCAGCCTATGTTGCCCGCCTGACCCGAGCAGGCATGCTTGAAACTTTACAGCAAGATTATGTTCGTACAGCTCGTGCCAAAGGAGCAAATCCTTGGCAGGTTGTAACTAGGCATGCCTTAAGGGGAGGGCTTTTACCGGTGGTGACTTATTTAGGACCCGCTTTTGCCGGGTTGATTAGCGGATCCTTTATCATAGAGAGTATATTTTTTATACCTGGCCTGGGTAAATTCTTTGTTACCGCAGCTTTCAACAGGGACTACACCATGGTCTTGGGAACCGTACTTTTCTATGCCGCCTTGATTATACTTCTCAACTTATTGGTCGACTTACTTCAGGCTTGGCTTGATCCAAAAGCCCGACAAGCACAATGAGTGTCGAAAAGTCATCCTCTCTAGGAAGAGACGCCTGGTTACGCTTACGGGCAAACCGCATGGCCATGATTAGCTTATTCATTTTAATCGGCATTACTACAGTATCCTTCATTGGGCCTTCGATATCTCCTTACGCTTACGATCAGCAGAATCTCGATCGCGTGTTTGAAGGCCCAGGTAAAGATCATATTTTTGGCACGGACAACCTTGGGCGCGATCTCTTTGCCCGTACCACTTATGGGGGTAGAATTTCTTTGGCTGTTGGACTACTAGCCACCCTGGTATCACTAGTTATTGGGGTGAGTTATGGAATGTTTTCGGGCTATACTGGTGGTCGGGTAGATGCATGGATGATGCGTGCAGTAGATGTGCTTTATGCCCTACCTTTTACCATTTTTGTGATTTTACTAATGGTCATGTTCGGTCGTAACTTCCTCTTACTTTTTCTCGCAATTGGTGCTGTGGAATGGCTAACCATGGCTCGCATCACCCGGGCACAAACCATGAATTTAAAACGCTCTGAATTTGTAGAAGCTGCACGGGCCTTGGGCTATTCCCATGGTCGTATCCTTTTTCGCCACATCCTTCCAAACTTGATTGGTCCGATCATCATTTATGCCACCCTAACCGTGCCCGCGGTTATGCTCTTGGAAGCGGTGCTGAGTTTTCTTGGTCTTGGTGTACAGGCTCCAATGAGCTCATGGGGTAGCCTGATCAAGGAAGGTGCAGAGAAAATGGATGCTGCTCCCTGGCTGCTCTTTTTCCCAGGAATGTTTTTCTGTCTGTCTTTATTTGCCCTTAATTTTTTAGGGGATGGTCTGCGTGATGCCCTCGATCCAAAATCCTCCAAAGATTAAGACAATGGGAAATTTAGACATTCAAAACTTAAAGGTATCCTTTCACACCCGCGAAGGAATTGTCCACGCCGTCGATGGGGTTGATCTTTCAATCAAGCCAGGAGAAATTATTGGATTGGTCGGCGAATCAGGTTCAGGTAAGTCCGTAACTTGTAACTCCATCCTACAACTTCTCCCCTCGCCACCCGCACGCATAGAGGCGGGAAAGATCGAATGGTCAGGAAAAGATCTCCTCAGGCAACACGCTGAAAAGATACGAGGCATTCGTGGAAAAGAAATTTCTATGATCTTTCAAGATCCGATGAGTTGCTTGAATCCATACCTGTCTGTACTTGATCAAGTTGCAGAACCTCTGGTTATTCATGGAATGGCCAGTCCGAAGGATGCCAGAAAGCAGGCTTGTGAAATGCTTGCCCGGGTAGGCGTTCAACGTGTGGTAGATCACCCCCACGCCTACCCGCACGAATTTTCCGGGGGTATGCGACAAAGAGCAATGATTGCCATGGCCTTGGTGACCCAGCCCTCCCTATTACTTGCAGACGAACCCACCACCGCCCTTGATGTAACGGTTCAGGCCAAGGTCCTGAACATTCTTAAAGAATTGTGCACCGACTTGGGAGTGAGTGTTCTTTTTGTTAGTCATGACCTGGGCCTTGTCGCTGAACTGGCTGATCGTGTCGTGGTGATGTACCGCGGGAAAGTAGTTGAGCAAAATGATACGCGCTCGATTTTCTCCAACCCTCAACACTCCTATGTCAAAGCCCTGATCGCTTGTAGACCAACATTAGAAAGTAACCCGGTCCGTTTGCCCACGGTGGATGATTTCATGAATCCAAAAACGGGGAAAGGTCAGGCCCTTAAAAAACTGGAATCCCCATCCCTAAATTTAGATTCCCAAGAAACTCTGCTTGAAGTTCAAGACTTGGTGGTTGAATTCCCTACCGAAGATGGTCCTGTCCGGGCAGTTGATGGAGCGAGCCTTATCATTCGTAAAGGATCGACCCATGGTCTGGTCGGAGAGTCAGGTTCTGGGAAAACTACTTTGGGCAGATCTATCCTCCAGTTGACCAAAGCGAATTCAGGAAAAATTCTTTACCAGGGAAATACAATTTCATTAGAAAATATTCAGGATCGCACAAGGTTTTGCAAATCTATGCAGATTATTTTTCAAGATCCCTATGCTTCATTAAATCCCCGCCTTACTGTGGAGCAAGCCCTGCTTGAACCCATGAAGGTACATGGCCTTGGGAAGTCCCGTAAGGACCGTATCGATCGTGTGGTCAAACTTCTTGAAGAAGTGGGTCTGGGAGAGGAATATTTACACCGATATCCCCATGAATTCTCTGGAGGACAAAGGCAAAGGATTTGTGTTGCCCGAGCATTGACCACTGAACCAGAATTTATTGTTTGTGATGAATGCGTCAGTGCCATGGATGTATCTGTTCAGGCGCAGGTTCTCAATTTGCTACGGTCTCTTCAAGCCTCTCGCAACCTGACCTACCTTTTCATTTCTCACGACTTGGGCGTGGTCAAGTTTATGTCCGATGAAATTTCGGTAATGCAGAATGGGAAAATAGTAGAGAACGGGTTAGCCGAAGATCTCTATCGAAATCCAAAATCAAGTTATACCCACAAACTTATCAACTCGATCCCATTGGCCAACCGATCCTCTGATTTCAGGCTTTAATCATCCACCTGCTTTACCCGGACCACGACCTCGAATTCACTGGGCCTAGGCCCAAAATAGGAACCGGTGACCGGTGCAACATCCCGATAGTCCCTACCCGTTCCCAAAATAACATAAGTATCATCAACCACCCGGTTGTTGGTTGGATCCAATCCAAACCAGCCATGTCCTTCAACCATTACCTCGAGCCAGGCGTGCGAAGCTTCCGCTCCACGCATCTGACGATCCCTAGTTGAATCGAAAAAGTATCCGCTCACATAGCGAGCGGGAATACCCAGGCAGCGGCATAGAGCGAGAGCGGCATGCACAAAATCCTGACAGACACCACGGCGAATTTTAAGCACTTCATTAGCGTGGGTCTCTACCGTTGTTGTACTTTTTGAATATTCAAAGTTCTGATAAATGAAACCCATCACTTGATAGGCGGTTTCAAAAACATCACTAGAGTTTGCTTGAATATCAACAGCGGTGCGCCAGATCTCTGGATTAATCTCCACAAAAGTAGAGGTCTGTAAATAATCTCTGTATTCAGGAACCCTTTCCATTTTGGCCAAAGTTGACAAATTTACCCCATAAGGAAATTCCTCAAAATTCACATGGAGAATAGTTTCGACATCTGAACGTACCTCAATCGTCAATTTTTGATGTTCCTCGGCGAGTTCGAAGAATTGTACAATATTACCATTTAAATCCAAATAGCTTTTCGGGCGACAGATCGGCAAAATAGATAGCGTTGAAGATATACACTTCTGCCAATTGTTGGTAAGAGGATGCAGCCTTAATTCGTTGTAGCTTTGAGTAACCGGACTTGGATAACGGTAACTTGTTCGATGAAAAATGTACAATCGCATGGTTTGCTAAAAAACTCCTAGGCAACCACAGGTTTAACCCTTTTAGAAATCACTGCTGTTGTTGAGCTTGGGCAAGTCGGACGGAATCAATCTCGCCCAGGCTTTTAATTTCTGAGGGTAATAAGACATAGGTTTCAAATACCCTCTGTCCAATTTTAATCAGGGTGACCTGCAATTCATCGAGAGTCTGATGTAAGCCCTTTTCTACTACCTGTTCCCAACTTGTAAAATTCACCATAGCCAAAGCACTCCCAGTCAACCGCTCTGCCTCATTAGAAAACGCCCCTGAAGG
>NZ_CAXLML010000199.1:0-17601 GCF_964187505.1 Candidatus Chordibacter forsetii | reverse complement strand
ATCATCTTCCTCTAAGGAGGCACTCCATATGCAAAGACCATTGGAGGCCCATTCCGCATTATCGGATTCGATGCCATCAGCAACAAACCAAATATCTTCGGGCAATGTAACTCTTGAAGTTTCGTCTACAAGCCAAGTTTCAACTCCACTAAATGAGGAATTTCTGTCCAGAGTAATGATCTCTGCATAACGTAAATACTTTTCAGAATCGGAATTTTCAGCGTTTACGATAATGCGAGTCTCAAGCCCTGTTGACATCGCCAGAAACCTTGCTTTGTGGACCAACGAAAGAATATTTCTTTGGGCTAACCCTAAATTTTTCGAAGATGAACCAAGAAAGGAAAACCCTAGCAAACCCATCATTACACCCATGACCGCTAAAACAACTAAAAGTTCTAATAAGCTAAACCCTCTTTGGAGATTAGAATTTTTTTTTAAATTAATCACGCCAACATTTGATTAATCAGACGATAAATATTTTTCAATATCCCAGGAGAATAGATTAGACAAGTTTGTGGTTTCGTCGGACAAAATAAAAATTGCAATATCCTCGTTTATTAAGCTGAAGTTATCTCTTAGACTATCTAGATTCTCCATTTGTGAGTCGTCATATTCTAGCGATAAAGATGAAAAAATTTCATCAACTAGACTATTATCCATGACTATTGCTCCATCTCGGTCATGGTCGAGTAAAATTCTAATAGATTCATAGGCTATTAAGTTACCTTCTCCGTCAAACTCATCATCACTAAAAGAATGAAATTCTTTGAAGTCACGATTTTCATCTTCAAAGGAATTACCATCTGACCAACCAGCTTCAGACTTCTCTTTTCCTTTTAGTGAAAATAAAAATCTGTTTTGATTTTCTTGGGGATCATTGAGCATTGTAGCAACACCTTCCCCTGATTCGTAAAGAAATGGAGGATAATAACCGTAATGCGTCTTGTATTGTTTTAATTTAATTACCCAAGTTCGCATGATCGACTGCATCTTCGTTTTTTCAGAAGTACCCAAAACTCCTCCTAATTGTGAAACAACAAGGCCCATGAGTATTCCAAAGATAGAAATAACCACTAGAAGCTCAATCAAGGTGAAGCCATTTTTTTTCTTTTTCATAAGTCTTACCAATTTCCGGGTTCTGTGGAAGGTATGTTATCCCTATCTTCCAACCTTTTTTGAGGCAAGGAAACAAGGCTTTCGTTAAAAGGGTCTCCTTTTTGATCGGGACCTTTTGAATAGAGTAAAAAACCTCGTTGCTCGTCCTGTCTGGGAAACTGATATATGTAGGGTTCTCCCCAAGGGTCTACAAGATAGTGATCAAACTCTGAAAAGTTAAATTTCTCGCTTTCGTCATCACTTAAAGTTTCGAGAGTCATCTTATCGACTGGTAGTAGGTTTTTCCTGAATTCAGAAATTTCTACCCGTTCCCAAGCCTCAGTATCTGTAGAAAGTTGATGCGTACCATACAGTGAATGAAATAAAATAAAACTAGCTATTTCACCCTCGTTATCAAAAGTTTCAGGAAAGTCGCCATATTCACGTTTAAATTCATCTAATGCGACCCTTAGGACTTCCACTTCCACTGTTGCTTGTTTAATTGCCTGTTTTTCAAAGAGATACCCAGCACCACTGAAAATGATTCCTCCAACTATGCCGATAACAACGATCACAACCATTAACTCGACCAAGGTAAATGCACTTTGGGATCTTTTGTATTTTATAAGAGAATTCATTTTAAAAATTTAGTTAACATAGCATAATTTCGAGAAATCAAAGACAGCAAATGTTTTCTGCCCGCTAGAGGAAATTTCAAAAGCATTAAGGCCAAAAAATAACAAAATGCCCCCACCAAAATAAACAATGACAGTTGTAAAAATAATCCAAATTTATTAGCGGCTGTATCAAAAACTAGTCTTATTAGCTGAATGGAGAAAAACATCGTACATGCAGCGGCAAATATTTTAGGTAAACATATTTGGTTATTCCTAACGAGAGACGACCAAGACAGTTCGGGATTTTTACAGTAAAGAAAAGTAAACTGGGCAAACGCGGCTGCTAGGTTTGCCCATGCAAGACCTTTAACTCCGTATGCTGACATAAAAGTTAAACTGCAAACCACATTTACCAACAAACTCAACAAAGCCGCCCGTAAAGGAACTTTCATGTTTTTCTGAGAATGATAAGATTTGATCAAAAATGTGGACAGTGCATAAAGCGGAATTGTCCAGGCTACAATCATCAGTACCTCACTAGCCATGACTACATTACTTTCCCCAAAAGCCTTCCATTCAAACAGAACGCTGATTACAAGTTCTCCTAAAAGTAGCAGACCAATAGATGAGGGTATTGTTAACATAGATATCATTCTCAAGCCTGCAAAAAAAGAGGATTTGTATAACACCTTGTCGCCTTTACTTGCAGCTCTAGACAAGACAGGAAAAAGAATAGTCGAGATTGCGATGGCAAAAACTCCCAGAGGAAGTTCTACCAATCGTGCAGTCATATATAGGTAAGAAACTCCCCCAGGATCGTCTAATGTGTAAGCAAGAATTCGTGAAACAAGGATATTAACTTGTGCTATTGCAGCACCAAATGCACCAACCCAAAAAAGAGAACTAACTTCAGATAATTCGGAAGAGTTAGAAAACTTCCATTTAAATTTCCATCCGAAATTCTTAGACAAACGGAACCAAGGCAAGTAAAGCTGGAACAAACCAGCACCGACTACCGCGAGGGATAAAAATAATGCTTTTTGCCCAAAACTGAAATCCCGATTGAAGCCCACAAAACAAAGGGTAAAAATCAAAAATAAATTTAATACAACAGGAGACAAAGAACCTTCTAAAAACCGATCCCTAACATTTAAAGCACCAACCAAAATTGCTGATGCACAAATAAAAATCACATAGAAAAAGGTAACGCCATTTAAATAATTTGCTAAGTACCACTTTGGGTTTGAAAACCAAGAAAACTGGTGAGTAAGCAAAGTGAAGAAAGCTACAAAAACGGACAAACACCCCAAAAAAACAAAGAGCCGGGTCAACACTTCGTTCAATAAAGACCAATTGTTTTTATTTACCAGCTGACTCTCGGAAAATACGGGAATAAATGCCGAGGTTAAAGTACCTTCACCCAACATTCTTCGAAAAAGATTGGGAATCGTAAAGGCTAAGAGAAATGCCTCTCCATAAATTGAGGTACCAAAGGCCGCAAAAAAAAGCACATCTCTTAACAAACCTAATACTCGGGAAAGCAAAGTTGCTCCGCTAACAACCGAAAAACTAGCAAACAAGCTCACTCTAAATTAAAATCATCAAACAGGGTATTATTAATCTACGAGCCTTTAAGTAATGCCAACAGTTCTGATGCTTCATCAAGAGGATCTTGATGATCTTGAGCTTTTGCTAATTCAATTGTTTTGATAAGGGAAAGTTCTGCATCCTCTTTTCTTTCAAGTGATATCTCAAGCTTAGCTTTAAGCAAAGCTGCCATCATCCAATCGTTACGAGTCTTTAAGCAGATGCTAAGTTGTTCAACTGCTTCTTCTGAATGATTTTTTTTTGCTAAAAGCTGAGCATATGAGAACCGAAAAAATGAATTATTTGGGAAGCTAAGGACTTTTTGGCGTAATTCATTAATTTCCGCCGTTTCGGAATTTGGTGACTCAGACAAGGTCGATACAAACTACAGTTGTGTTATCAACTCCACCGTTTTGATTGGCCTGGTCAATTAATTCTTTAACTAAACTTTGGCAATCCATCGAAGCACATAGGTTTGATATGTCAGAGGGGTCAACCATGTTTAACAATCCATCAGAGGCCAAAAGAATTTTGTCACCTGCTTCAGCTTCGAACTCTCCTCCATCAACTTCAAAATCAATATCCTGACCGAGGCAACGCGTCAAAGTATGATTGTAATGCTCGGGCATATCATTAGCCGCGTCTGGACCATGTTTGGCAATCAACTCAGCGGCAAGGGTGTGCTCTTTGGAAATCTGGTTTAATTCTGCGGCTTTATTATCGTATTTGAGGATGTAGGAATCCCCGACATGTCCGAAAATGAATTTGCCCTTAAGAAAACGAATACCTGAAAAAGTCGTACCAATTCCATTTTGTCCTCCAACAATCGGACCACACTTAATAATATTTGAATGAATCTGGCTGATCAAAGCTCCAAGTTCATTGGGGGTAACGCAATCATCAGGACTTTGAACCAATGCATCAAAGTACTGCACCGCAAGCAGGCTAGCCAAAGATCCGTAAGGAAGTCCACCGACTCCATCGGCTACAGCAAATATACCCTTTTCCAAAGAGACCAAAAATGAATCTTCGTTAGTTTCACGAATAAAACCAACGTCGGAATGCCCGTATGCTGAAAGCTTCATTAAATGTGGGATAGATTGGGAATGATTGCTATGTGTTGATTCGTGCTTATAAAATAAACGATCTAAGACAAACCCTCGTCACCTAAAAGGTCAAGCAAGCAAGTAACATCATACTCATTAGTAGGAAGTTCAGAAATAAAGTCCCGACCATAATTTTTTTTGAGAATTCTAGAATCCAAAATTACCAAATCGCCAAAGTCCGTCGAAGACCTGATCAGCCTTCCTATTCCTTGCCGAAATCGAATCACAGCAGCAGGCAGGGTAATTTCATGAAATGAACTACGATTCTCACTGTGTAAAATTTCACTTTTTGCTTCCAAGAGTGGATGACTCGGATTTTCAAAAGGCAAACGGGTTAAAATGACCTGAGAAATACAGGAACCCTTTGCATCAAACCCTTTCCAAAAACTTTCTGCCCCAAGAAGGAGTGCATCTCCTTCTTCAATTACTCTTTTTCTTATTTCAGAACGGGAGTACTGGTCTCCCTGTGCATAGATAGACCTTTGCATTTTTTGCCACATTGGCTTTAACTCATTATGGCAAAAGCGAAGATCCGAGTAATTGGTAAACAGGACTAAGGTGCCACCCTCCAAATTCCTTGCTAGAGTGTGAATCGAACGGGCGAGATATTGCAAATAACTTGAACGATCGCGGGCTTGTGGCTCCGGACAATCCTTAAAAATACTTATGCTTATTTGCTTTTCATAGTTAAAAGGTGAGCGAACAACACATTCAGTCGCTTTCTCGGCTCCAATTTTATTACGAAAAAATTCAGCACTTCCTTTTCTGGTTATGGTAGCACTGGTCAATAAAATAGAAGAGTCTTTAGCAAATAATTCCTCTCGCAAAACTGTAGCTATCTCTAATGGGGCACTCCTTAGGTAAATAATTTGGTTTGACCGGCCACCACGCTCTAACCAGTACACTGAATTTTCATCCTTCTGCTCGATAACTTCTGAAAGATCCGATAAGTACGCCTGAATCCGTTTTGCCTGATCTCTCAATTCCATTCGCGCTGACTCCTCAGATGCTAAATCGGACAACTCAATCAAACTCCTAAGTACGCGGCTAAGGGGAGGGAATATTTCCATGGGCAATGAATGAGAATGCCTTAACCGTTGACGATCCTTTTCACCCAATGTGTCCATGTGTAAATACTGAAAGAAATCACTCGCAGCCAGAGCCGCATTCTCGATGGCCAATAAATCAGATTCTCTTCCTATTTTGCTGATTAAGCCCTTACCTTTTTTGGGATTATAAAGTTGACGAAGAAATGTTTCCAATGACCAAGAACTCAGGGATACTCCTAAATGATCGCTGGCCACGTCCGCAATTTCATGAGCTTCATCAAAAATTAAAAAGTCATCTGCAAACAAAATGCCTGACTCATCATCACTTGGTCCCATCCCTGCTCCTAGCAAGGAGAAGAAAAGGCTGTGATTAACGACAATTAGATCTGCCTGCTCAACTAGAGCTCTGGCTCTTCTGTAATAACAATTTTCAGGACTACAACTTTTTGCAGAGCAGACCGAAGAATCCGCATTGACCAAGTCCCACACAAGAGGATTTGGAGGTGGTGACAATTCTTGCCGAATTCCCTCGACTGCACCCGAATCTACCCACTCTGCAATTCTTTGCACTTCATCACGCTGATAAGATTCAAACAAGTCGCCCTGCCCCATTAGTGCACGGCTCAACCGGTTTTGGCAAAGATAGTTTGCTCTACCCACAAGTAGTGCACATTTAAAGTCAGCAATGGTTTCGAGGCCGGGAACACGATTAAATAATTCCCTTACTGATAGAACATCTTTTTCGAGTAATTGTTCCTGCAAATTTATGGTATTGGTTGCAACGAGACAGGTCCTCCTAGCAAAACGAGCAAAAAGAATAGAGGGTATTAAATAAGCGAGGCTCTTGCCCACACCCGTACCAGCCTCAAACAAAAGATGCTTTCCCTCGGTTAAACTTTTCGCATACCTCTGGGCCATTTGAGCCTGCTCTTTTCGATATTCAAACCCTAGTGCTTTTTCTAACCATCCCCCTTCCTCAAAAATTTCTGAGACTTTTTCAAGAAAGCCTTGGTCATTGGAAGGATCATCGACCTGTTCCTGTTCAATCAATCGAATCATGCGAACAAACTGCTTAGAAACGAAAGGGAATAATCTGGAAACAAGAAAACCTACAAGGGACGGACATAGGGATTCTCCCTTATTTCATCGCCGACTGTGGTGTTGGGCCCGTGCCCTACCGCAAGTTCGGTATCAATTGGTAACGTATAAATTCTGTTACGAATTGAAGCTTCCAAACTCGCAAAGTCCCCACCCGGCAAATCTGTTCGTCCTATACTTCCTGCAAAAATAACGTCGCCCACAAAGCAAATCTTTTCCGATTTTAGGTAAAAAGCGACATTTCCTGGGCAATGTCCCGGGCAGTGGAAAACATAGGTTGTTCTCCCCCATAAATCTAGTTGATCACCATCCTCTACCCATTGAGTAATTTCAACTGGTTGCAAATCAATGCCCGGAATCGAAAAAGTACTCATGACTGCCGGATTATTGAACATTAACTCATCCGCCAAATGGCCGATAACTTTAATTCCCGGTGACAAGACTTCTTTCACTCCTGCCATATGGTCCCAATGTCCATGGGTGAGCCAGATCTGCGATAAAGTAAGGTCATTTTCTTTTAAAACCTTCGAGATTTCTTCCCCACAATTAGGAGGTGCATCGATCAGAATTGCCTCGGAACCTTTATTCTCCCAAAGCAAGAAGGCATTTGTGCCAATGGGGCCAAGCTCAAGCTTTTTAACAATCAACTTATCCATTCCCTTTACTTTGCGCGCTCAAACATTTTCTCCAAGTTTATTGCACCTACACCTTAGAATTAATATTTTCGTATACAATCCTTGTTCCTTGACTTGGCAGGGTTCTTTCTTATGGATTATTCACTTCCCTTTCTGGGGTAGTAGCTCAGTTGGTTAGAGCGCCGGCCTGTCACGCCGGAGGTCGCGGGTTCGAGTCCCGTCTATCCCGCCACCCTTGTTATCAAATAAACTGATAACCAATACGAAGAAGCAAAGGGTCAGATTGAAAAGCGGTATTTGCAAATTAGGAGGCATTGAATAAACGATAGTGACCGCTGGTATCCAAATTAGCCAAGTCGAGACAAGCAAAAACACCGATTCTTTTAACAAGGCGTGGAAACATTTGATCTCTTTCACATCTCCCCAATTAAAATTTGCATTTTTCCATCCGTAAAAAACTGCAGTGGTTGGTGCAGCCCACAATACGCAGTAAACAAATTGATCAAAAAGTACTTTCGATACTACGACAGACTTTTCCTGGGCATCTCCAAATAAGATACTTTGTAATCTATAAAAGGCGTCGACCTCTATTCCTTTGACTGCCCAAAAAACTACAAAGAAAAAGAACCAGCCAAGCTTTTTGCCAAGGGGTACATTTTTACGAAACAATAAGAGAAAATAAGGAATCAAACCTCCAAATATTGCTGTAGATATGGCTGAATATAAATATCCAAACTCTTTTTTGGTTGAGCCCAATAGGTTCAATAAATTGGCAAAATAAATTGAATTGTAATAGCCAAGACAAATAGCTGCCCCAAAAACCCACAAAAAAATTCCCGCAATTAGATTGGCCAAAAGATTGGAGCGGCAACGCTCCCATGCATCCCTAAACATCAAGACAATTCAAATGGTATATTTGACCCACGAATGGGTTTAACCAAAAAAATGTAATTAACTTTCAAAGAATTACTAAAAACGTTCCCCTTTGCGAAGAGAACGTGCAAATGCAACCAATAGTTGAACCACTGCTTCTAAATCATTAAGATCAATCACTTCACTTGGGGTGTGCATATATCTTAAAGGAATACCTACCAGTCCGGTGGGAACGCCATCACGAGCAACTTGAATAGCCCTCGCATCTGTACCAGTGGGGCGGGGATCCGCCTCTATTTGAACTGCGATCTTACTCTTTTCCGCACATTGAACTAAGCGTTCAAAGACACCTGGATGTATATTGGGTCCACGAGTTAAGATCGGACCCCCACCCAACTCAAAGGAACCATACTTTCGGTGGTCCGCATCTGGATGATCAGTCGCATGAGATACATCGACAACGAGGGCCACATCAGGATTTACAAGATAAGCAGAAGAAATGGCACCCCGCGTTCCGATTTCTTCTTGGGAGGTCGATACTGCAACCACTTTGGACGCCTGTTTTTTTCCTTTTTTTAAGCGAAGTAAAGCCTCGTTAACTGCATAGGCACCACTTTTATCATCAAAGGCCCGTGATACCACAAGGGATCCATGCAAGGACTCCAAACCATGTGTGTATACAGCCGCATCTCCAATGGTAACACGCTCCAAGGCTTCTTCCTTGGATTTTGCTCCAATATCTATCCACATTTGATGGAATTCAGGAACCTTTTTACGATCCTCGGGACTCATTAGATGAATAGCTCGCTTTCCCGTGACTCCCCGAATGACTCCTTTTCGGGTAAGAATATCAACACGACGCCCGGAAATCATTGAGCGATCGTGTCCGCCAATGGCATCAAAATATAAATAACCCTTATCGCTGACGTGTTTAATAATTAGCCCTAGTTCGTCCAAATGTCCCGCAAGCATAAGGGTGGGTGCACCAGTGCCTTCTAAGGTAGCATGACAACTGCCCAAGGCATCAACTTCGAAACTATCTGCATTTTTAGCGACTCTTTTTTTAATAACTTCACGAGCTTCGGTCTCATATCCAGAAGGTGAACGAGCTGCTAAAAGTTCAGCTAGAAATGCTGGAGCTTTAGGGTTTGGCGGTGTTTCGAAAGAAGTTGTTTTTGTCATCTTCTTTTATCAAGTCATGCTTTGTCCATTTTGCAACTCCGGAGAAAGAGTTATCACATTTATGTCTCGCCCTCTGGAGTAGGAAATCTATTTCAATTATTACATGACAATTTATCCAGCTATTGATTTAAGAGGCGGAAGGTGCGTACGCTTGTTCCAAGGAAAAGCAGATCAGGAGACCGTTTATTTTGAAGATCCAACCGAGCCAGCCCGGCTTTGGAAAGAATGTGGAGCCACCCATTTGCATCTCGTTGATTTAGATGGGGCCTTTTCTGGGGGAAGAGCAAATCTTGATGCCGTAAAATCCATCCTAGATATTGGTGAAATGAAAGTACAGCTTGGAGGAGGCATGAGAAATAATGAGGCGGTCTCCCAGGCTCTCGCACTCGGTTTGGATCGTGTTATACTGGGAACCGCAGCTTGCGAAGATCCAGAATGGACCGGTCGTTTAATTGAAGAGTATGGACCAGATCGAATAGTCATAGGAATTGATGCCAGAAATGGTTGGGTAACAACGAAAGGCTGGGTTGAAACAACGGAGAAATCAGCTGTAGATTTTGCCATGGAAATGGAGGGTCTTGGCGCTCGCTGGATCATTCATACAGATGTCGCGACAGACGGAGCAATGAAAGGTCCAAATTTTGCAGCTCAATTAAATATGCTCAAAGCCGCACCCCGTTGTAAAATTATTGCATCTGGTGGCGTATCCAAAGAGCAAGATGTCTTAGAACTTCAGAAATTAGCCAACGAACACAATAATTTAGAAGGTGTCATTATTGGCAAAGCCTTGTATGAAAACTCTGTTAATCTCGAAAAATTAATGTAAGTCGGCTCAATATTTTGAACTCCTAAATTTTCTTGCCATTGGCAGTACCCATTCCTTTGATATTTAAAAATCCCAAAAACTCATTCCTATCATGACAAAGCTCACATTTGATGTAGATTTCACCAAAGATCCCAAAGAAATTCTCCAAGAGATTCAAGAACGTGCAAAAGCAGAAGTTGCCAAACGCGAATCAAAAATCAAATCGGCTGCCTTTCTTTCCAACCTTCATGAAAAGGTAAACCAAGAAATTGGAACCGATTTTAAAACCGTTAATGATCTAATTCGGGCTCTTACAGCTTATGCAAACCCGAAACTTCGCGATAAGATAAGCTCTACCTCTCCGAGTGGAAGGAGGGTCACGATTAGCATGAGCCCGGAATTATTTGAGGAGATCAAATCTAAGCTTGCTCAACCCAATCCTAATAAAGCTGCTATCGCTCGTGAGACTGGTGCCAGCGTAGTTCAGGTTAGAAAAGTAGCTAACGGTGGTTTTGACGCTAAGTTTGATTCTTCAAAAGATGTTAAGGCGATTAAATCAGTCAAGAGTGATTCAACCCAAAAAGTTCAACGCGAAGCCCCTGAACCTGCTGAAAGTATCGAAAATGAGCAATCATTACCAGAACTGCCGACAATTGCTCCGCCTTCCATGGGAGAGGAGATTCCTGATATACCTGCTCCCCTTGCCCCACCTCCTGCTCCTTCACTTGATTTACCTACAGTTCCTTCGGTCCCGGAGCATGCAGATAGTATCGAACAGGAAGAGCCTACACCACCATTACCCCCGATCGCTCCACCTTCAATGGGCGAGGAAACTCCTGAAGTACCTGCTCCCCTTGCCCCACCTCCTGCTCATTCACTTGATCTTCCACCAACTCCTCCAAGTCCCACGGCACCAGAATCAGGTGTTACAGATTCACCAAGTCCAATAAATACTCCCGCTCCGCAAAAACCTTCAATATCTCTCAAAGTAAAAGGGACAAAGCTTGGAATTGGTGCAAAAAAAGGAAAACCGACCCTGTCCTTAAAACCAGGCAAGAAAAAACCAGGGGGTCTTAAAATTACACGGCCTCCGATGAAGCCGCCCTCCGCATAATCCCTTTATTTGGAATGGATTGGACTTGTCCACGCTTAGATTTTCCACCATTGTAGTAGAATTTGGGGCCGTAGCTCAGTTGGCAGAGCGCCACAATGGCATTGTGGAGGTCGTCGGTTCGATCCCGATCGGCTCCACCATACAACTTTAGTCAGTATTAATTTCGACACTCTTTTATGAAAGAAGTTTGGGTTACCGGTTTAGGCTTTATTACAAGTATTGGTTGTAACTCGGACCAAGTAGAGAATAGCTTGCTTAATCTTAGGCACGGAATTGCTTGCCCAAACATGCTCCAAGTTCCCGAATCACCTGTGAAGGTTGCCGGTACCATCGATGAATTTGAACTTGATTCATCAGATCCCGAGGACTGGAAATTCCCCAGTGAATATAAAGTTCCCCGTTCTCTTATAAGAAGCTTCTCCCCACACGTTCTCTATGCTTGGTGCTCCTTGCAACAGGCGATTAAGGATGCAAATATTGATTCGCAAGACCTTCAGGACCCAGAATCTGGAATTTACACTGCATCGGGTGGATCCATGCGGTCGATTCACAAACACTTTGAAAAAATGGATCGCAATGGCGTTATGGCGTGTAATCCGCTTGCTATTGTCTCTTCAATACCTGGAACCTTAACTTTTAATCTTGTCGCTGCCCTTGGGATTCGTGGATCTTCGATGGGCTTAGTCTCTGCATGTGCATCGTCAGGCCATGCTCTTGGAACAGCCCTAGATGAAATTCGACTTGGAAGACAAAAACGAATGTTAGTTGTCGGTGCTGAGGATTGTAATTTTGAAAGTATTGTGCCCTTCTGCGGAATGAGGGCTTTATCCTTGGAAAAAGATCCTAACTTAGCATCTCGGCCATTTGATTCAAATCGTAACGGGTTTGTTGGTACTGGAGGATCGGTTAGTCTTATTTTAGAGACAAAACAAGAAGCTCAAAGGCGCGGTGCACAACCTTATGCAAAATTTATTGGTTGGGGACAAGGATCTGACGGACATAATGTTGCCATTTCTCATCCTGAAGGTCGGGGTCTCCATGACTCCATGAAAAAGGCGCTAAAAGACTCAAGCCTTTCCCCCGCAGATATCGATTATATCAACGCACACGCTCCCTCAACTCAGATTGGGGATGCCTCAGAAATGCATGCACTCAAAGCAGTTTTCCAAGAACATCAAACTTTGAAGGTATCTAGTACTAAAGCCCTCACAGGGCATGGGTTGTCATTGTCCAGTATCATGGAGGCAGGCTTCTGTTGTTTGGCACTTAAAAAAGGGTTTCTGCCGGGTTCAGCCAATGTTACCACCCCAGACCCAGCCTTAGGCCACTTAAATTTGATCCGAACAACTGAAAAGATTCAGGTATCACACATCATGAGTAACAGCAGTGGGTTTGGCGGTGCAAATGTTAGTCTTGTCTTTAAACATGCACACTAAAAACAATTTTCCTGAAAACTTTTAGTGAATAAATGAGCGAAGATTCAACTTATAAGGAATGGCTCGTTGAATTGATCAAAAGGAGACGAACTCGAAAACCAATTTATTTTGATGGCAAAGTGCCCTCTGAAAGAATTGAACATTTAATTGATGTTGCAAGAAATGCACCGAACCACCACCGAACCGAACCTGCCAGGTTCTACATCCTTGATTGTGAACGTATTCGCAAAGTCGGTAAGCTATTTAATGAAGTAATATCAGGAGACAGCATTGATCCCGCCCTTGTGGAAAAGGGATTAAGAAAAGAAAAAGAATGGGGAAATTCTAGCGGTTTGCTTGTCATAACTAGCTATACTGATGAAAATTCCTTACTCCTTCGTAAACACCCTACTGTAGTTCAAGAAAACTACGCCACAACTTGTTGTATTATCCAGAACCTCCTCTTACTGTTTGAATCAAATAATATTTCTGCAAAGTGGAGCACGGGTCCTGTCTGGGAGCACCCGTTATTCTCCTGCACAATAGGAATTGAAGATCCTAAAAAGGAAAAGGTAGTTGCTTTACTATTTTACGGCATTTCATCTTTGAAAGCTGAAATACGAACCCTTTCCCCTCTAAAAAATTTTATCGTAAACCATTCAAAATCATAAAGAGAAAAAAGATAGAGGTTTCATAATTGACCATCGCGCTGAAATTTCTCATTTTAGACCTTTTGGTGGAACGGCGAAATAGCTCAGTCGGTAGAGCAGAGGAGAAAATCCTTGTGTCCCCAGTTCGATTCTGGGTTTCGCCACCACCGAAATTTTTTTTCGTTTCAGTATATCCGTTAATCCGGTGTAAATTGAACCCGTCCTAAAGCTTTAAAAGCTCACTACTGCGGATAACCTATTCCAGCATTGATACTTAAGTGCTTCAGGCGCCTAGTTTTAGGGTCTCTTTTATCAAGGTAACTAATAGCATATAGCTTTGCTAATTTCTCTTCCTTTGCTATTCATTTTATAAATAAACATGGCTATTGAAGACATTATTCCTCTAGACGCACTGCTTGGTAGAAACTCGCAAAATGCCGGTAAGAAGAAAAAGAAAAAAATAGACAAGGAAGCAATGGCTTCTCCAATGATGCGTATACCCCGAATGGATGTCCGGGTTGCCCGAGACCTTATTGATATAGGGTTTAAGGAACTATATGAACTTCAAGGCAGGGCTCCAGAATCTCTATTTGAAGAAATTAAAAAAAGAAAAATAGATACTCCAGAATGGAGGTTACCTTATTTGCGGATGGCAGTCTATTATAGTGAAAATGAAAACCTGGAACCATCAAAACTGCACCCCCATGCTTGGGAGGATTGACTTACATTTAAAGATTAGCATCCATCTTTTCTTTTGCTTTTTTGGTCTGCCATACCATGAAGAGTCCATAACCGAAGAAAAGGAGTCCATTAATTAAGACCAGAGGATTTTGCAGGTTTTTCAAACCAACAATAAAAAGCACAAATCCAACCCCAGAAAATACCCAACCGAAGATCGACCGATAACGAATTATACGTTTGAAATGATTTTCTCGACGACTTGCTTCCAGACTAGATAGTTTATTTGTCATTCAGTATTTGTATCAGGTTAGTTTCTATCATTCTCAGCGTCTTGATTTTCATCCGTACATTTACCCCGTAAAGAAAGTTGTAAATTATCCTGCATGATATCATCGAATAACATCTCAGCTCTTTTATGAAGCCGCTGCACTTCTAACATTGCCTGCTTTCGTACCGTACTTTTACATAAAGTAAAGGCAGCCAGGTCTACAAAAGCAATATCATCCTCAAGCGTAGAAAGATAATCTAAGACATCTTGGGTAACATCGCCACCAAGTTTATGATTTTGCACCAGGGCATCAAATATTCTTTCCCGTATTTCCAGTTTTTCAGCAACTTTGATAGTGCTTAAAGCTTCAGTTTCAAGAATGCGATAGGGAGATTCCTGTACAATTGACCTAGCTCGAATCCTTGAAACCCCCTGTAACATCACAAAAGAGGTGCCATCAGGATTCTGCTTGGAAACGCGAACCAAACCAATGGTACCAACTTCAAAAGGCGGTTCATTTAATTCCTCGTCTGGAGACGAGATCTCACGCTCAGCGAAGACTGCAAACATTCTTTCAGATTTTAAAATATCTTGAAGCATTTTTTGATACCTATTCTCAAAAATGCGTAGAGGAAGCATGGCTTCTGGGAAAAGAACCACACCTTTTAGGGTCATTACAGGTATTAGGGAGGGTAAAATCATACCCGCCTATCCAATTGCAATTATCAAGTATACTCAACTAAGGAGTATTTAAATTTACATATTTAAAGGTGTGAAGCTTTAAGAGTAATACGAGCAATCGATCGGATTAATAAAAGAGGATGAATTTATTGGGCCCAAGCCGCGTCGTTAAGATCCAGGTTTATAACATTGTCTCCATTGTTCAAATTCACAGGTTTAGACCAAACCACACCAACCTGCCCAAGGGTCGATGCACCAACAATAAAGAAATTTCCATCAGAAAGATCATCCACATTTCCAACTCCCAACGAATTAGTTTTTATCCTTCTAAGGCTTGAACGGGCTAATGCATTTCTTATCTTTGCGGCAATTCCAGGAAATTGATAACCTCGTTGAACTGATCGAGCCCAGTACTCGGCATGAGTTTGTATACCATCCTGAGTGGGAGGCTTAATTCCCTCCGCAGCAAGAATCTCTGATAATTTTCTATCAACTAGAAAAAACTCAGTAAAACCAGCAGGTCTTACTTTGTTATCTAAAAATTGAACTTTTGCTTGGATTTGTAAATTCGCATTCCCGCCCTCCTCGTTCCTAACTGATACAGGATTACTCGATGATTGAAGGATGTTTCTTGGACGAATTGGTGCGTATTCAGGCAAAGAATCCCGTCGGCGTGAAGAGTATGAAGATGGGGATCTCGTATTCATTCTTGAAGTTCTAACGTTGTTGGAGAAATTACTTGGGTTTGAAACTTGAATCATAGACCCTTGATTACCACCACCTTGTAAAACCCTGATCGCCTCGCGAGCAGCAACTAGAGCTTTTTCAAGAGAATTAACACGGGTTTTCGCATCAGATAATTCATCATTTAATAAATCTACCTTGATCTTGGAAGATTTACCACGCTCAAGGACTTCCTGCTTAATGGAGCGGGCATCTGATAACTCGTTTTTGAGGTCGTCGATGATGATTCGTTCTTGATCAAGCTCAACGGTTAATGTCAAGTTTCTCTGATTCAGATCACTAATTCTATTTTCAAAATCATTTTGAGAAGGCAAGTTGCTTGTTGATGCAAGTTGTTCTTTTAGCAAATTGTTCTGAGATCTTAATTCCTCAATCTCCGCAAGTTGAGAGGAATCAATCTGAGAATTTCTTTGGATTCCGCCATTCTCGAAATCACGCATTCTAGATTGCAAAGATGCCAAGTTCCTGTTGGCAAAAGCTAATTCCTCACGCACTCTCTGAGTCTCCAGTTTTGCTTGGCTATTTGCATCTTCTGCTTCCTGCAGTTGGACCTGGAGTTGTAAAATTTGATTTCGAGAAAAGCCGTCAGGTTTTTTGGCAGCGAGTTTTGACATTTCATCCCTTAAACCCTGTATACGAGAATCTTTTTCATTTATCTGGCTGGTTAAGTTAGTATTTTCACGGGTTAAACCGTTAATTTGATTTTGCATACTTTCACCAGCTTCATCTGCTTGCATCCTTGCATTGGTTAAGGAAACATCTCTCAATCTCCTATTTTCAGATTCAAGGGTGTCTAGATTATTTTCAAGAGACGAAAATTCGTTCATTATCCCCAATAGTTCATCATTTAAACGTGCACCCTCATCCCGGCTGTTTTGAAGTTTATCCTCAAGTTCCTTAACTCGCGGATCCGCCATCTCTTGTATGCTGATGAGATCATTTTGCAAAGCTAGCATTTCTTGCTGTAAATCAATAAACCTTGGATCATTTGAAATATCGCTTGATTGTGAAGCTTTTCGTTCCAATGCCGTGACCAAATCCTCGGTCTCTGATCTCAGTAATTCTGAGTTTCTCAGCGCATTGGATAATTCGTCAATGCGAGCTTGTGCATTTTCCTGAGCTTCATTTGCTTTCCGAGAAATTTCATCAATGGTTTCTAGAGATGGATCTAGGGATGCAACTTCTTCCATCTGTTTAATACGCGCTTGGGTTTGTTCAAGCTCCATCTGTAATTCAAAGCTTTCAGCAACTGCTTGCCGTAATTCGTCTTGTAATGCTTCCATTTCAGGAGATCGAGAACTAGATATAGTGCTCTCCTTTGCCTTTTTTAGTTCTTCCCTTAAAGCATTAATTTCACTAGCGAATGCCTCTTTTTCATCGGATGACATAACCGAGCTTGTGTCGGGAGTAGCCGAATTTTCAATCATAGCTAGATTAAGCTCGGCTTCAGCTTGTCTTGATATCATTGATTCAATTTGCTGATTTAATTCATTGATTGTTAAGTTGGCCTGATCTAGCTCATTTTCAAGTAAGGCAAGTTTAGGGCTATCAGCAGATTTAAACTGACCGTCCATTTGTTCGATCTTAGCTAGAGCCATTTCTAACTTCATTTCTAAGTCCATAGCTTTTTCAATCATAGATGGAGCTTCACTCTTAATCTCTAACTGGTCTCGTAGCTCATCATTTTTTGATGTTAATTGCCTATTCAAATCTTTAAGGGCTAAAGTTTCGTTATCTGAAACTTCACCTTCCTCAAGTTTCTTCAGCTGAATTTTTGCATTAGCCAATTCTTGCTGCAAAGCTTCTACGGTAACATCAACAGATTGAGTATTCTTGAGTAAAGCCGTTCTCAAATCATCATTTTCATTTTTAAGAAGTGCCAATTCATCTTCAATAGAAACGAGGGCACCGACTCCAAGTTGTTCGGATTGCGAGAGTCTATTATTAAGTCGCTTAATTTCTTCATCTGATGAACTTAATTGTGCTTGCAGTGCTGAATTG
>NZ_CAXLML010000198.1:0-3744 GCF_964187505.1 Candidatus Chordibacter forsetii | reverse complement strand
TGGTTTATTTGCTCCGGTTGCCAAATGTTCGACCGCGAGTAGATTTTCTGGAGCCTCTCCAAAGTTGGTATTGGGGTATGAAATAAGATCGTCTCGAACCGATTCAATTCTTGCATCTCCATTAACATCTCCAACCACCACTTCCTTAATTTGAGTAGATGAACCAACTCCCCAATTTCTTGTGGAACCTTGAGGATATAATTCATTAAGTTTAGAAGAAGCATGTAAGCCGAAAATTGAATCATTAAGAAAGCTATTTATAAATCGTTCTGCTGGAATATATGGGATAAAATCACCTTTATGAGGTTGCCAACCATTTGATACAGTTGTGCCTTTACTATCAAAAGTGATTTTATTACTCGAAATGCTCAAATTATTTATCAACTGCTGTCCCACTTTTCTTACAGGATCATTAAGTCCAGCATCAGCGATTGCAGATTGAACAGCTCCTCGTAATCCTTGAGCAGTAAACCTATCCTCTTGATATTTATTCCATTCACTTAAGTCATGCTGAACAAAGTTTACCCTCGTGCCTCTCGCTTTACTCGGATCACTATCCATAGGCCCAAGTGTCAACCTACGGTTTATAAAATCTGCAACGGAGAGAAACGGCCCCCTGAGTTTAACTTGCTTAACGAGTGCCTTTGCGAGTGATTCAATTTCAGAATCAGTTAAAACCCTTAATTTATTCCAATCATTCGCATTGGGTTCTTCTAAAAAGCGGATAATTGGAGTCTCGCCGGATCCTACATTGGCATTTTCAACCGCTAAACCGCGAAGGCTTGAAAGTTGGGCGACCCAAGCATCCACGGATGTGGAATTTATATTAAAAGCACCATCCACTAATAGATCGCTGGCAACAGATTGAAAGCGATGATCATCATCATTTTCAGTTGAATATCCTTTTTCTTTACTTTTCTTACCATAGGAGGTTTGAGCATTCTCCCATGTATTATTCCGAAAATATCCAATCAATCTATGGTTCCCAGATATATTCAGATCCTGAGATACATTGGCAACTTGACCACTCAATGCACCCCACAAATAAGGTCGAAACCGTTGACCGATCATTGCATTAGTTTCTCTGGTGTAATCGTTTGCAGTTGAAGAACCTGAGAGCAAAAATCCATCCAATAGTGCTGCATTCAAATAATACGAATGATCAATTGTAGTATTTTGATGGTTGAGTTGATCTGCCCCCCAATCTCTCCAAGGGGCAAACCCACCGTCTGGATCGATATCCCAGTTAATAAAATTACCCAAGCCTTTCTTGCCCGCAATTTCCTTTCCAAAAATATTTTCGTAATATTTAATGGCGTCCGTTTCATCCTTCATATTTTGACGAACATTTGTTAGTCCTCCTTCCGAAGTTGGCCTCTTAACAATATTCTGCACTCTGCCCCAACTTCGATGCCGTGCCACTTGAGTAGAGGCGTATGAATTGCCCAAAGCATAGCTTGGTCCATGTAGGTAGTTATTCAAATTAGAATGCCTGTATTGAAGGATTGATAATTTTTTTTCTGCGGAAACTTCAAATAAGACTGCATGGCTCGAATCAGAAAATTTGCCCGTGTAAGGAGATGTCGTCGTGATTTCTTCGGTAAAAAAACCTATTCTTTCCTGTCCCCATGAGGACTTGACTCGAGGGGTCGATAAAAATTCCGGGTTATCGGAATCCTCAAAATTGTAATTCGTTGTTTTTACTGTGAAGCCTAGAGCATTGGCTCGAATATCTGGGTTTGTGGAATTATTTATATTGGGTATGGGGCCATCAGGTCTAGCCCCTGGTAATTCATATATATCCGGAGTAGATTTTGGGAAGGATGGTGAATAATCGGCGGCTGTTGTATTAAATGCGAATAAGGTTCCATCAATCGAATAGGAGGTGGGTCCTGGATTTGGGGTAATCTTAAGTTGTGGAGGTGCTCTATAATGATCGGGTACTTTTGCCTTTGCATCTCCGAGCCAATTCCCTTGTCCATGTTGCGTGGTATGAACAAGTGCTCGTGTATTAAATTCAACCAAGGTAATTCTTTCATTATCAAGATCGCCAGGCATATTAATACTGACCTCCCAACCTAACCCGAAGAGGTCCTTTTCGTAATTTCCTGTAGCTGTCTCCTCAAGATTCAAGGATAAGTAGTTATTAGTACTAAATTTAATGCTGCTACCGCCATCAGGTATAACGACCTTTGGCTCAGTTATTCGGCTTAAAATCTGACTGCTGTCAAGATCAGGTTCTCCCTGCCATAAGGTGAAACATTTCGGTTCGATATATCCATCCACAGACGACCAGTTTGTACTTGAAAGCAAGCCACTTGCATCAAATTTCTCTGCAGTTTGTGTTTTGTAACCGGCGATCCCACCCATTTTGATAACGAAGGCACAAGCGTCTTTATCCAGTGCAAAACCAGAATCCCAAATATATCCTTTTTCTACTTTTCCGGCTGGCTTTCGGGTAACTCTTATAATCTCTGGCGGTTGTGGTGTTGATACCACAGGTTGATTTGTCTGTATACCTGCGGCGTCCTCCGATGCAAAAGCAGCAAATGTAACAACTTCTCCTGGTTCTAAAATAACCGGTTCCATGGAACCTTCTTCACTCGTCACCTCTAAGATTAATCGATCAAAGGCTATGTTTTTTTTCTCCATGCTATGAAAAGTAAAGGTATAATCTCCAAAACCATCCCTTGGGTTTTCATGATAAAATACATTTCCCTCTAATCTTATACCAAGCATTGAATCGGGGGGTACTCGGTTATTCCAATTATCGCCATTGACTCCTAATGATGCCTTGAACCCACCTTGACCAAGGAGAAATTTATCAAACAAGCCCTCTTCGAATCTTGCTTCCCCAAAAGAATTTGTCCCGGACTCAAAATTGTAAATACCCCAAGGTTCTTTCCAATTTTTAATGTAGCCACTGTAATACGGTCGATACAAAGGATCTATATCGGAATCTTTTAATTCGAAAGATGCATTGAAGTCAGCATACATATACGCCCACCACTTTCGGTAGAGATCATATTCACGAAAATCTACCTGAGTGATATCACATTCAAGAGGTTCATACCTGCCACCTTCACCTGCAAAAGGAATTTCAATAAACAAGTTGTCCACTTTCATCCTTTTATCGTATGGATTCCACAAAGTGATGGCAGGATTGATGCCCAAGCAAAAGTTTCCAGGGTCATCCGTTGCTACCGGGCAAATAGACAATCGCGCTTTTACAAAAACGGGCTGAATAGCATGGTTTTTGGGTTCTGGACGAATCTTTCTAACCGACGAACTGAAGCAATTATAATAGGGGTAGGCCGATCTTGCATTGGGAAAGGCATTTCTTGGGCTGTTTGGTGCTCTCCTTCCAAAAATCAATGCATTATCTCCCACAGTTCTGGGAAATTGATCAGGCGGTTCCATTACCAGTGTATCTTCAAAAACTTCCAAATTGTGAAAATCTGCTAGTACTGACCAAGGGGGGCCGGCAAGTAAAGCGTCTGGATCATCAACTGTTGCATCATTCGCAGATACATACCACTGGTTTCTTTTTACATTAGGATCAAGGGGTATGTTTTTCATCGCCCGAACCCGATCACGGAAAATAAAGTTGTCTGCAAAGTCTTTTTTCCAAGCTTTACTGGTTTCTTGATTTAAGGAAAAAACAAGGCTTAAATCGCGCTTCAAACCACCCGTTCGAACATCGGCTAATACTCCAAAAGAATCGGTGGTCATCGAATGATAATG
>NZ_CAXLML010000197.1:0-4470 GCF_964187505.1 Candidatus Chordibacter forsetii | reverse complement strand
TTATTAATCCTGGCATCTAACCAATTATTTGGAGCAATCATAACCTGTCCTGTACCATGGTGTTGAATGGTGGCTTTTTCCAGGAATAATTCTTCGCATTTTAAGGAACCACTCCCATAAACTTGGGCGTCTAAATGAATGATTTCACGACCTTTAAGTGCGATCTCACCACTCCCATCATGTCGTACACTAATCTTTTCGTGACGAAGACCTGAGCAATGAAGAAATCCGGTCGAGTTAGAGTAGAGTTTTATTTCCTTACCTGAAACCTTTTTGATATTTAAATTACTTTTTTCGAGCAGCCTAATTTCTTTTAGACTTTCAATCGAAACAATCACCTCAATTGGAAAGACCCGTTGAGCGGATAAACGCAGTAAAGGGATGATGCGGGAGAGTGAATATGAATTGTTCGCATCAATATAAAGGGTGCGATCGCGCACTTCAGTCGTGACTGCATCGATGATCGAAGAATCGGCAAAATATTCCACCTGCCGATTTCTTTTTCCTGGTTCTACAAAGACGGTAACTGCTCCACGGACTTCAATTTGATCAAAATGAAAACATAGTTTTTTCTTTGACTCAACCGCTCCCGTTAACGAGTCGACGAAGGGGATCCACAATAAGAAAATTTGAATGCTAAGTCTACTTCCACCAAGCATCAGAATGTTACTTCTTTCTTTTACCATATTTTTTTGACCTTCGATTAGGCTTTTTTGATGGCATGGAACCATCTTTTAAGAAACTGATTTGATCACGTAAAAGAGCTGCTTTTTCGAACTCGAGTTTTTTTACCGCGTCGAACATTTCTTTGTCCAATTGTTTGATTAGCTTTTTAACTTCCTCTGGAGATTTATTCTCTGAGACGAGCAAATCATGCTTATCCTCTTCCCTCTCTGTTCTTAAACTCTCCTGAACCGGCCGGGAAATGCTCTTGGGTATAATCCCGTGTTTTTTATTGTAGGCCAATTGTCTCTCTCTTCTATATTGGCATACATCCCATGCTGCCTGGAGGGAGCGTGTCATTACATCCGCATAAAAAATTACCTTACCTAAGATATGTCGAGCCGCTCGACCAGCAGTTTGAATTAGGCTGGTTTCACTTCGAAGAAAGCCTTCCTTGTCGGCATCCAATACGGCAACCAAAGCAACCTCAGGAAGGTCGAGCCCTTCTCGAAGCAAATTAACTCCCACCAAAACATCGCATTCTCCAGCCCGTAAATTTCGCAAAATTTCCACTCTCTCAATCGCATCGACATCAGAATGAAGGTACTCTACTCGAATATCCCGTTCCCGTAAATATTCTGTTAGGTCCTCAGACATTCGCTTGGTTAGGGTGGTAACTAGAACACGGTCGCCTCGTAGGACCACTTTTTTAATTTCGGCAATACAATCCTCAACCTGACCGGATATCGGACGGACTTCCATTTCGGGATCCACCAACCCAGTGGGGCGAATTAATTGTTCGGCTACCAGTGCACTTTTTTCAAATTCTACTTTGCCGGGTGTTGCCGACACATAGATGGTTTGACCCGTAACTTTTGCAAATTCGTCCGGCTTGAGTGGTCGGTTGTCTAGGGCCGAAGGTAGACGAAATCCATACTCAACTAGTTTTTGTTTTCGCGAAAAATCTCCATGAAACATTCCACCGATTTGGGGGATAGAGACATGACTTTCATCAATGAATAGAAGAAAGTCATCGGGGAAGAAATCAATCAAACACCATGGACGTTGGCCTGGTTTACGTTGTGACAGGTGGCGTGAATAATTCTCAATTCCATTGCAAAACCCAATCTCCCTGAGCATTTCCAGGTCATATTCAGTACGCATTCGAATACGTTGAGCTTCCAATAACAAATTATCTTTTTCAAAGGAGGCAACCCGCTCTTCAAGCTCGTTTTCTATTGATTTACATGCCCGTTCAACTTTCTCCTTAGTCGTTACATATTGATTGGCGGGATAGATCTGGTACTGCTCAAATGAACGAATGGTCTCTCCTGTAACAAGGTCAAATTCTCTAAGGCTTTCTATCTCGTCTCCCCAAAACTCAACCCGTAGGGGTTGTTGTGCATAGGCAGGGAAAATATCGACGACATCTCCGCGTACACGAAATCTCCCTGCTCTTAGGTCCATATCGTTACGATTGTAAAGACCAGCGACTAATTGCAAAAGAACATCGTCCCTGCTAACTTGTGCACCTTGTTGTAAATTTACGGAGAGAGCACGAAAATCATCTGGAGAACCGAGGCCATAAATGCATGATACGCTGGCCACAACAATGACATCTTCTCGACTAATCAACGATCCGGTAGTTGCTAACCTTAGACGCTCGATCTCTTCGTTGATTGAAGAGTCCTTTTCGATAAAAGTATCTGTGGATGGAACATAAGCCTCTGGCTGATAATAATCGTAATAACTAACGAAGTATTCCACTGCATTATTTGGGAAAAAACCTTTGAATTCAGAGTATAACTGGGCGGCCAAAGTTTTGTTATGTGAAATGATCAAGGCGGGCCTTTGCAATTCCTGGATCATGTTGGCCATGGTAAAAGTCTTACCGGATCCTGTAACCCCTAGGAGGGTTTGGTAGGGGTTGCCTTTTCTGACTGAGCCAACCAGTTCTTTTATCGCTTTAGGCTGGTCTCCCTGCGGGGAGTAGTCGGAATGAAGTTCGAAATTCATTCCGGATGGTTATGAAGACTGAGCTTTATTATAATATCCGCTCTCACCTTCACTTTTACCGATGATGGCCGCGGCACAACTGTCTCCGAGCACGTTAATCATCGTACGGGACATATCGAGTATCCGGTCGACCACATAGATCATCCCAACTCCGGTGGCAATAGCATGATCGTCAAAGCCAACTGCTTGTAAAATAACAAGGATAGCAACCAAACTTGCAGAAGGAATACCCGCTACACCAACTGAGGTAAGCAGAGCCAGTAATACCACTGAGAATTGGGTGACCCAACCCATTTCAATCCCAAAAAATTGTGCGAGAAAAATCACCACTATGCACTCAAAAAGTGCGGTTCCGTCCATGTTTAAGGTAGCTCCAAGGGGTAGGGTGAAACTGCTTATTTTAGAAGACACACCAACTCGTTGGTTTGTGCATTCCATGGTGACAGGTAAAGTTGCTGATGAAGAAGCGGTGGAAAAAGCGGTAAGTAGGGCAGGGGTCATCGCCCGATAATGATCGAGGAAACGAATGCGCCCCAGAAGTTTTAAAAGAATGGGAAGCACGAGAAGCCCATGGATGCCAAGTGCGAGAAATACGGTAAGGGCAAAACCTCCCATTAACCAAAAGGCATCCAGGCCACTTTTAGCTAGTGTGGGCGTAACCAAGCCAAAAATACCTACAGGAGCAAAGCCTAAGATGAAATTAGTTATTTTAAGAATGATTTCTTGAAAACCCTGCCAAAAATTGAGCTGTCCGTTTCGAAGTTCAGGTTTGATGCGTCCAAGGAAAAAACCAAAGAGCAATCCGAAGCAGATTAGACCGAGCAGTTGTCCCTCAACCGCCGCTGAAAACAGATTTGGGGGAACCATGCGGTGTAAGATTTGAGCAAGGTTAGACCACCCATTATTTGCAGTTTCTATCGCACGGTCAAGGGATGGGATGCTTGTGCTTTGTTGGTTAGCCAGAATTGCCTCCTTAATCTCCGGATCAACCAACCCAGGTTGGAGTAGATTTACGCAGAGTAAACCGGTAGTTACTGCGAGTAATCCTGTTAATGAGTAAATTAATAAAGTTTTGATGCCCAATCGTCCAAAATCCCGATCACCGGAGATCTGTGAAACTCCACAAATTACCGAAGTTAAGACCAAGGGAATTACCACCATTTTTAATCCATTTAGAAAAAGTTTACCAATGAACTCACAAGTTTGAATAAGCCAACCAATCCAAACTGGTGGCTGAGTGGATTCGTCTAGGCTGAAATTTGCCCAGAGTCCAACGCCAAAGGCAAGGCATAGAGAAATGAGAACTTTGTGGTGAAAAGATAGTTTGTTCATCTTTAAGAAAAAAGTTTTTCTACTTGGTCAACGCCTAGGTCAGCGAGAGAGGCGACCAGAAGATCGGGGTTTAAATGCATGAAAGTAGTTGATGGATGAGTGGTGGTCAAAGCAACGGTTTTCATACCTGCTCGTTTAGCCGCTTCTATTCCATGAGGGCTATCCTCAAAAACCACACAGTTTTTAGGAGTAATAGACAAAATTTTTGCCGCCTCTAAAAACACCTCTGGGTCTGGTTTGCCTCTGGATACATCTTCCGAACATGCCGCGCCTAAAAAATATTTAGATAAGTCATGTTGGCTAATCGCTAATTCTACATTTTTTCGCTCAGTAGAGGTACCAATTGAGCAACGGAAAATAGAGGAGGGGGTCTGTTTGAGGAAATCCTTGGAACCTCGTGCAAGCTTAATACCGTCTTTGTTTCCCAATTCCCGATAGATTTCCTCTTTGCGTTTTCCC
>NZ_CAXLML010000196.1:0-6418 GCF_964187505.1 Candidatus Chordibacter forsetii | reverse complement strand
CATGAGTGGACCAGTGGGTATTGTGAATCACCTGAGTGTGTTTGCGAAGATCGGCTTTAAGAAACTTCTTTGGTTCGTTGTTTTTATTAATGTGAACCTAGCCATTCTCAACCTTTTGCCCATTCCGGTTTTAGATGGTGGACACATGCTATTTGCCACAATTGAAAAGTTGCGGGGCAAACCGTTGCCCCTCGCATTCCTTGAACGAGCCCAGGTTCTCTTTGTGGCTTTGCTCTTCTCCTTTATGCTCTATGTCACCTTTTTTGACATGCAGCGCATTCTTCCCTTCTAAAGGAAAACCTTTTCACTTTTGGTAATGGGTCCGATATCTCCCTATTGCGTATCCAGGTTTCATTCTACCCGGCGTACCACCAGGGAGGTAAAAATAGGCGAATTAACCCTCGGAGGGAAACAACCTGTCCGGGTACAATCGATGACCACTACCGACACCATGGATATCCGGGCTACCGCCCGTCAGTCCATTGAGCTGGCGGAAGCCGGATGTGAGATCGTACGTATAACCGCTCCTAATTTAAGGGCGGCCGAAGCACTCAAAGAAATATCAAGGGAGGTAAGGGCGGCAAAAATTGAGGTTCCCCTGGTTGCCGATATTCATTTCATGCCTCAAGCGGCAATGGAGGCAGCAAAATATGTAGAGAAAGTCCGAGTAAACCCAGGCAACTACGCAGACCGTAAAAAGTTTCAAATTCGAGAATATTCCGAATCCCAATACCAAGAAGAGCTAGATCGTCTGCACGATACCTTCACTCCCCTGGTCTTACGATGCAAAGAACTAGGGCGAGCCATGCGCATTGGAACAAATCATGGATCCCTTTCCGACCGTATTATGAATCGTTTTGGGGATTCTCCCCGTGGTATGGCAGAATCTGCCCTGGAATTTTTACGCATCGCCCGCTCTCATCAATACCATGAGATGGTATTGTCAATGAAATCGAGTAACCCAAAAATCATGATTGAGGCGTACCGCTTAGTGGTATCCTTAATGAATAAAGAAGGTATGGATTATCCCCTTCACCTCGGGGTAACCGAAGCCGGAGATGGAGAAGATGCACGTATTAAGAGTGCCATTGGCATAGGTTCTTTGCTACTGGATGGATTGGGAGATACAGTTCGGGTTTCTTTAACTGAAGATCCGGTTGCGGAAATCCCAGTAGCTCAAGATCTTGCACAGCGGGCACACCTTTGTTGGGAATCAAAAGATCAAAAATTACCCGACCCTATTGATTTTATAGACCCCTATCTCTACCGGCGTCGGCCCTGCCCCTCGATATCGCTTAATTCAAAAACCTTGAAGGTAGGAGAAAAATCTCCACCCTGTGTTTTAGTATCCACCCCTCATCGACTGGATAAAGTGGAAGAAATCATTGGGGAAACAGCCCGTTCTCAATCCGCAGCCAAGGACGCCCCGATCGAAGGACTAATCGTTTCACTTGAGAATTCGTCCTCTCTTCCTAATTTAGAAATTTTGCGCGACTCTCTCTTTGGGGCGGTTTCCGTAATTGTTATCGATGACCTGAGAGAAGATCCCTGCACTGAGCTTCCTCCAATAAAGCATTCCTCCCCTCCCCTGCTTTGGCATGCCACAGCAATAGGAACGGACGAGTCAGAGATCGCAAGGTTCCTCGCTCATTGTGAATCAGCTGGCCATCACCCCTGCATTTCTCTACCTGGAGCCACTCTTTCCACAGGAATTGAACTTCTACTAAACGCTGCATCCAGCCCCCCCGTTATCACCCTGCAAACAATTGCACCGTGGAATAACCCAGTGGCGGCTTACCGAGCCTTAGCTTGTGCCTTGGAGACGGCAGATCTATCCCTTCCCCTTTGGATACGTAATTCCGACTCTTTCAGGTTAGTAGAGGGTGACGATTTCTTTTCTGCTAGATTGCTCGATTCATCAATCCTTTCTGGCTCCCTGCTCTGTGATGGAATTGGGGATATTCTCTCTATTGAACACACGGGGGATCTCGATCGTAACCGGGCCCTTGCCTACAACTTATTACAAGGAGCTAGAGCACGGGTATCCAAAACTGAATTTATCGCTTGTCCGAGTTGTGGACGTACTTTATTCGACCTACAAAGCACTACTCAACAAGTCAAGCAAGCAACCGGTCACCTTAAGGGAGTTACCATTGCGGTGATGGGCTGCATCGTAAACGGGCCCGGCGAAATGGCTGATGCTGACTTTGGCTATGTTGGATCAGGACCGGGGAAAATCGATCTATATGTGGGTAAGAAAAAGGTAAAATCCGCCATCCCGGAAAAGGAGGCGGTTGACCGATTGGTCGATCTCATACAAGAAGAAGGAAAATGGATCGAACCCTAACCAACCAAACGCCCAACCTGTCCTCTGCAGATTCTGAACTGCACCTACGCATACTTGCCGGACACAAAGCCGTACTCGACCAAGTCGACTACTTTCGGGCAAATTTTGGGCTTACTCAGAGCCGTTGGAAAGGAGATGGTACTCGTGTTACCGAGGTTGATGAAACCATATCTGTTCAGCTATTTTCCGCACTGGAAATACAATTTCCTGCTGATGACTATTGTTCTGAGGAATCGGTGGAAACTCCGGAACCCATACCTCTGAAAGGTGAATTCGCTTGGATTCTTGATCCCGTTGACGGAACAAACAACTACGCAGTCGGAGTACCCGAATGTGGGATTTCGCTGGGCTTACTCCGAAACGGATTACCCGTTTATGGATTTATTTACGATTATGGGAGAGACAACTTGTTACAGGGCGGCCCCCAGTTTGGGGCTATCGAAGGAGACCGCCCCGTGCATGCTGCCCAGTCCTTGGTTAATGAAAAGCTTACCTTTTGCATGCATTTCCCCATACCCATTGAAGAATTAAACGCCCTAAACGAAGCCTTGCAGGTATGGCGGATTCGCTGCCCGGGATCTGCCGCCGTCGGCTTGGCTAATGTGGCAACAGGTAGGCTAGACGGTTGTTTGGAATTTCGGGCTAAGCCATGGGACTGTGCAGCGGGTTATGCCATCTGTGAAGGAGCCGGTGCCCGTTTCCACTTTATTCGGGATCCTGCCTTTCCCATGAAAAGTTTTAGTCCGGCAATGAGACCATGCCCTTTTCGAGTTGGTTCTCAAATTTTTCATCAAGAGGTATGCCAAGCACTTAAATTAGCTGACAACAAAGCTTGATTCCCCTTGACCGAGAGCCCTACCTTCGGTTTTATTTCAACCTTTCCTCAAGCGGGCATAGTTTAGGGGTAAAACCCCAGCCTTCCAAGCTGGTGTCGAGGGTTCGATTCCCTCTGCCCGCACCATTTTATCATCTTTGTTAATCTAGCCTTCAATCAAACTAAGTTCTAGTTGCTAGGCGTACACTTTCCTGAATCATAGCTTGATGGGTAAGAATTCTTTTCTCTAAAGATGCTTCCGAGGGAGTTTCAATAGTGAAATTTCTTATTCCGTGATTTTGAAAAAGATAAAGGGCTTCCGGAACACCCTCTTTGGGTGGATGGCTAACCCGGGGCCTGATAATTCCATTTTTTGCGTTTTTTCCATCGATTCTTTTTCTTGTATCCAAAGGGAGGAATTTTTTTCCGGCTTGAAGAATTTGATTTGTCCAGCGGTCAGGTCTTCCTCCTCGGTATGGTTCGTAGATGTAAATACCATTGGCATCGAAATCTTCGTGCAAATTCAATGAAAGAAAAAAGGATAAACCTTCAATCCGTTTCAAAATTTGTTCGGTCAGCGGATGAAACACATCCCCCCAGATTCGGTTAAGATCCTCCCCATTTTCATCTAGTCGAGAATTATGTACAAAGCCCCACGGGTTAAGGCATGGATAGAACAAAACCGGAAAATTTTGAAGAAGACCATGGTTTTTCTCTGCCCATTCAAGTAGAGCCCAACAAGGTGCAGGTTCATCACCATGAATCCCAGCAGATATGTAAAGACATGGCTTCTCCCTAGATAGTAAACCATTAGTTACCTCAAAAAAAGGTAAGGACTTTGGGGTACTCACTTTCCCTACCCGCAAAGGTGTTTTTTTGGACAATGCTCGCCATTTACGAATCAAGGCAGAATAGTCATGAGCTGAGCAATTTCTTGGCATAGAAGTGTTTTCCTAAATCAAGTTCTATACAGTGCCAAGGTTTGAAGTTGATGAGGGATTGACCCAAGGGAAACATTCGAGTTCATTTAGGAATGATTCGTTTTTGGACTAGTAGTATTCTATTTTCCTTTTTGGTGTCTTGTAGTGGTAGTGGAGTAACCGTGACCAAGAGCGAAACAGTGGAATATCTTTCCCGAGCTTTTACTAAGTCTAAAAAATGGTTTCGGTCAACGGATGGAGAAACCATCTCAGAGGATGGACCACCCCCGCCATCGCCTTTTCAGCCGTCAGGTAGGCAAGTTATTCAAAAAAGGTCCGATGATAAATTAGTCAACCGAATGTCCAGAAATGATTATAATCGTGCAATTAAAAGACTCGAGAGCTCGATATCTGAATTAGAAAAAAAACAAGGCAAAAATAATATGGAAATCGGAGAGACATACTTTACCTTGGGGTCGATGCACCAAATTCAAGGAAATTCAAAACAGGCAAAAGTTGCATTTCAACAGGCACTATCCATCTTTTCGTCTTGGTTAGGCTCGGAACATCCAAGAGTTTGGAAATTAAAGACCAGGATTTCTAATTTAAATTAAAGACTTGTTTATCTTTTAAGCAAAAGATCCTTCAAGCTCTTTAGATTAAAAGGGCTTGGAGAGTTCAAATCAGGTAGGACCAAATCGGCCTCGGAAAAATCGTGCATGGCTGCGAACTCACTTGGGGTTGCAAGACAAGTCATACCAGCCCTTTTGGCAGACTGCAGACCGTGGTGTGTATCCTCAATAACGACACAAGATTCTGGATGAACGCCAACTTTTTGAGCGACCAGTAAATAAATATCCGGAGCAGGTTTATGCTTTGGTGTCGACTCCCCGCCACACAAACAAGCAAGTGATTGAAGAAAGGCTTCCCCCAAAGCTGCCTGCACAACTTTTTGGGCAGCCCACCCAACGCAGGCAGTTCCTATGGCAATCGGAATTCCAGAATCTTGTACTTCTTTGAACAACCTTTGAATTCCTGGTCTTAGGCGAAGCTGTCCCGCAGTTAAATCGTGAGTAATTAATTCAACATAAAGCTCAGTTTTACGGGCATAAAGCCTTTGTTTACTCTGCTCATATTTATTGTCGGGTAAATTTAGCCATGAAAAGATTTCACGAAATTTATTTCCCCCCATAGTTTGCAACCGATGAGCATAGTCTTGCTTGCTCCATCTGGTATCTAGCCCCAACTCCTTAAATAATTCATTGTAAGCAAGTCGGTGGTAGTTTTCCGTTTCCACAATGGTACCATCCAGATCAGATATGACTAATTCCAACTCCATATTTTGTTTACTCAGATTGATTAGATCCCTGGTGACATAGCTGACAAAATCGTTCAAAGCGATTTTGTCTAGCAGGGTCAGGCTTCGCAGAAGGATCAACTTGGGTCACTATGTTTACAACTTCTCCAGAAATTTCTCCCACAGTTCTTGAGGTATGACCAGCTATCGCAAGTATAGCCGCACCCATCGCAGAGTTTGGGTATTGTGGAATAAGAATAGATCTTTGTAACATTTCTGCACGTATTTGAAGTCCCATTTTGCTTTTAGCTGCTCCTCCAGTGGCAAAAATAAACGGGCCGACTTCAGCTCCAAGCTTCTCCAAAAGTTGGTAAACCATTAGTTCCACAAAAGCCAAGCCTTCCAAGCAACCGATAAAAAATTCACTTTCTCCAACAGCTCCGCTTACACCAAATGGCTTAAAGTGAGGATCAGTAAAAGGAAGACGCTCTCCCTTACGAATAGATGGATAAAAAAGAGGGGGCTTGGTGGGAAAGGTGGTAATTTGATTTTCTAAAGTTTGTAATCGTTTACCAAAACGATCCTTCAAAATTTCACCGCCAGCATTAGAAGCACCCCCTGGTAGCCAAGATCCATCTGGATGACGATGGCAATAGATTCGACCCAACCGATCGAATAATCGGTTTTTTGAAAGGCCTTTGACTGCAAGAGTGGTCCCTATCGTGGTCGACCATTCACCAATCCGACCCGCACCGGAGGCATAAAAGGCAGCATTTGAGTCTGTAGCCCCACTAACCAACAAACAAGAACCGCTCAAGCCCCACCTCTGCTTGTGAACCAGTGAGATCTCGCCGATTAATTGTCCTGGTGCTACAATAAAAGGCAAGTTAATGGATGGTAGATCTTCCAACCAGTCTTTGGTCTCCAAGTCTACTCCTGTTTTCATCGCATTAGTAAAATCTGTAGGAATCTCGATCAATCCGGATACCCAAACATTTAAAAAATCAGTAGCATGAAGAAAGCGCACATTATCTGGTAAA
>NZ_CAXLML010000195.1:0-11805 GCF_964187505.1 Candidatus Chordibacter forsetii | reverse complement strand
AAATACCAAACCATACTCATAAATTCCCAAAGAATATCAGAAAAGACCAACCCAAAACAAAATCTTTAAAAATGATATGAATTAGTAGTTCAATTCCGACCGATCGATCAATCGACTAATAAATAAATTTTTTAAGCACACTCACGGATTAAATCTGTATCTTTTTAATTACTTTCGCTAATATATTAAGTAATGCGTGTTAGTTATAAGAGGTGGTTACTCACCGTTGCTTTCGGGTTCTTGCAAAAGTTCTCCTTGGAGGCTCAGTATATCCACCCATTTGATACACATCATCATAAAAGCCATGATTTTTCTACTGAAAGCACTTTTTCAACGAAATTGTTTTTCCCACCCCATCACAATTCGGAAAACATTTATCCAAAGAGCGTCCTTTCTTACCCTGAGTTGAATCAAAAAGTTTCCCAACTCTCAAATCAATATTTAGGTTCTGAAAATTATAATCGTTCGAAAAGTTCAAGGAGGGCAAATTTAGTTGAATTAAATTTATCCAAAAAACCTAACTCTGCTCCTAATCTTGTTCCAACCCTGCCTGATTTACTGTTGGATTTCGACCCTAATGATTTCCTGGAAAGAAAGACCTTCATTCATTCCAGGTCATATTACTTTCTTAGAGAGCTAAATTCTATCGAGAAACCTCTTCACTGGGAAGGTTCCAAAGAACTCGAGAATTACAATTCTCTGACCTCTTACCTTACTTTTGAATTTGGGCATTCGATGAATCAGCACCTTTCTCCATCGATGCTCTACTCAGGTACAAGAAAATTCCCAGATACGCGCTCGCCCAATATTCAAACCGACCAATTGAACTCGAAAGTTACAAAGCTAAAGGAACAAACCTTTAAACTTCAAAATTTATTTCATAATTATCCTCAATTCCTGCCAAAATCCAACTCTGCTCCAGCATTTTATTACGATATTTTCAGTTCCAATCCCCTTGAACCGATCGTCCGATTAGAAAATAACCAAGCTTTAACTACTGAAACGCTTGAAGACCCTGTAACTTCGATACAAAGCAGTAGACAAAGAAGGGCTGATTGGGTAACTGGCACCACTTACAACTGGGAAATAGATGACTTTACACCTGGTGCAGATTCTAAATTAAACCAACCTGATAATTTCACAGCCTACCCAAGTAACAGTCAAAAATTTAATTTAAGTATCATCGCTAATGACGGCGTCGATTCATTAGCGGTATTGGCTTATGGCATGACTGGCGGAAATGCACTAAATGATTATACAGGCACTAGTGGATTCAACTTTTTAACCATATCAGGTTGGGGTGCGTCTGGAGATGTAACCAGTTCCTTTAACCTTACTACCTCTGGTAGTGGAGGGCATACAGGAATTGATGCCTGGCTCAACGGATTTGACGGGTACAATCAACCCACTGATCTTTGGGGTGTTCATAAAAATGGTAACGAGCTTTATTTAACCTACGAATTTAGTAATCTAAACTTTAGTCCTGTCCCTGAACCGTCGACCTATTTTTTAACCGGTGCCCTTTTCTGCGTAATTGCCTGCAATCGGGAAAGTCGAAGATCGATAAAGAAGCTAGTTTCTCTTTTTTACAGCAGGCATTCCAGAAAAGAAAATCCTACCGAAATAGAAAATCAGGTCTCGTAAGGAGAACCGATGGCTTTGTTTTTTCGCTTTATTCTAATCCTTGCCTGCTTTGAAGGTCCCCGGGTATCTATTCATGGGCAAGATACGATTCCAGAAAGCCTAAAAAATCGTTTATTAGTTATCGATCCGTTAACTTCGCCAACCTTGAAGTATTATTGCCTTCAGGAATCTTTTTTTGCTGAATCTCTACTTCACATATACTCGGCTGACAACCCCATGGATTTTATCGCACGGATAAGCTTAGAATCCAGTTTATCAATCAACCGATCACCCCTGAAACTTTCCACTATTTCCAGTTCATCGATTTCCGATTGGATGCTTGGTAATTACTTTGATTCCATCGAAATTAGTCGTGCCCGTTCTTCTTTCCTCTTAGAAGAATCAGAAAAAATTGAACAGTTTTTTAATGAGGACAGGAAAAAAGGACTTCTTCAATTGGCGATAATAACCAAGGAAATAAGAGATCGAAATTTTACTGAGCAATTAACTAGTACTACTCCAAGTAAAAAATTAGAGGTTATAAGCAAACAAGAAGAGGGAGGAATTGAAAAGTTTGCCCTCTACCTACTTTTGTGCGGTGGAGCCTTGACTATCTATTTAGTAATGGCACCGTCAGGAGGTGCAACACATGGTAATAGTAAGGCTAAAAAAATTGAATTGGCTCGAAGGAAAAAGTGGCTTGAACACATAAGACAAAAAGGATGGATTGACCGAACAACCTATCACTTTCTCCTCAAAAAGATCGAAGACCTTCCAGCGTGGCTGGGAGGAATTAATCCACCTGATCAATCAGCAGAAACGGCAGAGGGTAATGAGACTTCAGTCGATTTAAGCAAGCGAAAGAGTGGAGAATCCGTGGTCAAAACCAAGGATACATCTGAAGATAATACATCGCGGTAGGTTTCCAATGTCTTAATAAATTTATAAAATTCTGCAGACATTTTACTACTATCATAAGCCTCGGCGTAAATCGCGGATGCCTTGGCGTCTGCTTCCCCGTAAATTTCCTGCACCCGCTTGTAGGACTCTGACTCAATTTCCTGAAGGTCTCGTTCCTTTTTACCAATAATCTTGGCTGCCTCCCCTGCTCCTTCCGAACGGAAACGGGCCGCAATTTGCTGACGCTCACTGACCATACGCTCATAAATTCTACGACGAACCGTTTCGTTGTAATTGATCCTTTTAAATCGAACATCGAGCAACTCGATTCCAAAGCCAGTCAATTTGGCAGCGGCTTTTTTGAAAATCTCCTCCTCCACTTTTTCACGTCCAACCTTGATTGAATAAAGCAGACCGACTTTACCAATACCCTCAGTAAGTAGCTTATCCGTCTCGGCCACACGGTCTTTGGATGTACGCACGATCTCAATAAGTTCATGCTTTGCCACCGCGTTACGGGTCTCACTTCCTAAGATATCATCAAGTCGGGAAAGGGCACTACGTTCATCGCGCAAACGCAAGAAATATTGCATGGGGTCGCTAATACGCCAACGAGCATAAGTATCAATTATCAAGTAGGTCTTATCTTTGGTAGACATTTCATTGGCCGGACCATCCCAGGGAAGAAAACGTTTCTCTATACGATTGACCTCCTGAATAAAGGGTAAGCGGTAATGTAGTCCTGCTTCCGTAACTGGTTCACCAACAGGCTTTCCAAATTGGGTAAGGATAACCTGGTCTGTTTCTTTGACCACATAGGTACAAAGATAGAACGCAATCGCTCCGAGAATAATAAGTATGGCAAGTGCTTGAGTCTTCATCGTGTGAGTGCTCCTTTTCCAGAATCGTTCAGTTGTAAGAGAGGAAGAATCTGAGAGGCATCCTCGTCCAAAATAATTTTCTTACCCATTTTTGGCATCACTTCTTTCATCGATTCCAAGTATAAGCGGGTTCGGGTAATTTCTGGCGCTTTCTTGTACTCGGCAAGCATGGATTTGAAACTGGCCACATCACCGAGGGATTCATTAACCCGTTTGAGGGCATAACCCTCCGAAGCTTGGATCTTTTGATCCGCAACCCCACGGGAACGCGGAACTTCTTGATTATACTCGCCGTTTGCTTCATTGATCATACGTTCTCTTTCCTGTTGAGCTTGATTAACCTCGTTAAAGGAAGCCTGAACGGGCGGTGGCGGGTTAACATTTTGTAACTGGATTTGATCAATACCTATGCCCAACTCATATTTGTTTACCAAACTTTCCAAACGGTCGCGTGCCTCTTCTTCGATTTCCTGACGCCCGATGGTAATGACCTCGTCGACTGTACGGTCCCCCACCACGGTACGCATGACTGACTCAGACACATAACGCAAGGTACCTTCAGGATCCAAAACATTGAACAAATAAAGCCTCGGATCACTAATACGATATTGAACAATCCATTCAACCTCGGCCGCATTCAAATCTCCGGTAACCATGCTTTTTTCACGGGTGCGGGTACGGGGCTCCGAAAATTGGTTGTTGTTACTCGCACCAAGTGTGGCAAAACCAAACTCCTGCTTAAGTTGGCGACGGACAGGTAAAACATACACCTTATCAACTCCGTAGGGTGCCTTGAATCGCAAGCCTGGCTCAACGGTCTTGAGATACTTACCAAAGCGCAAGACCACGCCCTGAGACTCTGCTTGGACGGTGTAGGTGGATGTGATAGCCCCGCTAATCACGGCGATGGCGATAATGACCCATAGGATCAAGCCATTGCGGATAAACTCGGGGATACGAATTTCAATTGGTTCGTTCATAGATAAAAGAGCGCAGTCAACAGGAAGGTAGACAGGAGGTCAATGATGGACGAAATAAATAACTTCGATTGCCTTATTTAATCTCGTACTTTTGGCGCATCGAGCGACGGACGTCACTAGCACTATATGAAAATCCAACCTCAGCTTCTTCTTTGAGTAGACGAATGGTCTTGGTCACGGAAGTAACTTCCCGAATAAAAGGGCTATCCATGTGATAGTGCTGGTCAAAAGGATAGACCGAACCAACCTGGTCAATATTCGATCCGGACTCAGAATCAACAACCTGAAAATGTGTATGGCCAGATTCCAAAGTCAATTCGGCACATCTAAGGAGGCACAAGTCCCCAGTCATAGGATGATCACCTCCCCGAAAAGTTACCCTTCTGACATTCTCTCCAAGCTTGGTATCTGAATAATAAGCAGGTCCATAAAGGTTACCCACTCCACACCCGCAAAGAATTACTAACAAAAGAACTGAAAAATAAAACTGAATAGAACGGAAAAACATTCTCACTTGCTTAACTTTCTCGGCTTGAAGGTACAAGCCAAGAGCAAACTCAGGATACTACTTTCTTGGACTCGCGCTTACGTGCGTTAAAATCTAGTATGCGTTTACGCAGGCGTATCAGTTTAGGGGTCACCTCGACTAATTCATCGGGACCTACATATTCAATCGCCCGCTCCAGTGAAAAGCGAATCGCAGGGGTCAAAGCTTCGGTCCTGTCACTTCCCGCTGCCCGGTGATTGGTCACATGTTTGGCTTTGGTCGGATTGACGGGCAAATCCTCAGTCCGTGGATTCTCCCCAACAATCATACCCTCATAAACTTCTTCCCCTGAACCAATGAACAATTTACCCCGCGTTTCAATATTCCGCAGTGCATATGTATTAGACTCACCTTTTTCCATGGATACAAGCGTTCCCGTTTGACGGGTTCGAATTTCTCCAGTTACCGGGCGGTACTCCAAAAATAAGTGGGATAAAATTCCCCGACCGCTGGTAATATTAAGAGCCTCAAACTCCAACCCGATCAATCCACGGGTAGGCATGATTGCCTGCAAACGAGTCCATCCATTGGAGGCGGACATATCATCCACCTGCCCCTTGCGGTTTGCCACAGCCTGCATGCATCCACCGAGACATTCGTCAGGCACTTCCAAATATAAAGTCTCGTATGGTTCGTGCATCCGCCCGTCGATTTCCTTGCGAATAACAGATGGTCGACTTACCAAAATCTCAAAGCCTTCACGTCTCATTGTTTCCACAAGGACAGCAACTTGCATAGCTCCACGGGCACTGACTTTAAATTCAGTGGAATCATTTCCATCCTCCACCTTGATCGATACATTGGTGCGGGCTTCGCGAAATAAACGTTCGCGAATTTCACGGGAAGTCACACGGTCTCCTTCGCGTCCAGCCAAAGGTCCGTCATTTACCGAAAAAGACATCATAACTGTGGGAGGATCAATCTGTACAAAAGGTAAACCCTCAGCATCCGGGCTACCCGAAAGAGTTTCTCCAATATCAACCTCTTCAAAGCCTGCAACCCCGACAATATTTCCAGCCACACCCTCAGATAAATCCTGAGTAGCTAAAGCACTGTACTCAAATACTTTTGTAACCTTTGACCGGGGTGAAGATCCATTCTCACCAATCCTCCAGACTGGATCTCCTGCCTTGACCTTACCGGAAAGCACTTTGCCAACCGCGATGCGTCCAACATAGTCAGACCAGTCGACATTGCTGACCAACATGCGAAAGTTGGGATCATCATTAATTACTGGAGCAGGCACACGATCAACAATTGCCTGAAAGAGTGGAAGCATGTCGGTATTCTCATCGTCCAGGGAAGCCTTAGCAAAGCCTTCCTTAGCACTGCCAAAAAGAAAAGGTGCATTAAATTGTTCGTCTGTGGCTTCCAGTTCCAAAAAGAGTTCCAACACCTTGTCCTGCATTTTGGCAGGCTCAGCATTGGGCCGGTCAATCTTATTGACGAATACCACCGGTAATAAACCGGCAGCCAAAGCCTTTTGCAAAACGAATCGTGTCTGGGCCTGTGGACCTTCGTGGGAGTCCACCACCAACATTACACCGTCCACCATCTTCATTACCCGTTCAACCTCGCCCCCAAAATCAGCGTGACCAGGGGTATCGACTACATTGATTAAGTATTCCTTCCAACGCACGGAAGTATTCTTCGCCTTGATTGTAATTCCGCGCTCACGCTCCTGGTCCATCGAGTCCATCGCGCGATCATCGATTGCCTGATTCTCTCGGAAGACACCAGACTGCCTAAGTAGTTGATCGACCAAAGTGGTCTTTCCGTGATCAACATGGGCGATGATCGCGAGGTTACGAATATGTGTGGAATGTGGTGCGGCGGAATTCATGCAAGCGACCAAAAGTATCGACAACCTTGAGCATTGGCAAGGCAAGCTTACACTCCAAGCGAATTAATTTTCAGCCTAGTCAAAAACCAATTATCAATTGCTTTTACAGATTCATTAATCCAAGAAAGCTCACCGCAAATAATGCCAGTCCGATTCCCCAGCACAAACTTTTGAGCCAAACCATTTCATCAGAACTCTCTCTACCTATGTATTTATTTATTTCCATGATTTATTGTTATTACAGGTTAATTTGGTGAGAAGGGTTTTGCATCAGGCGTGCCAATCGTACTTTCAACTTCGAATTGAGTGTAATTTCTTCACCTTTTTTGCCCGGCCGGGGCAGGATGAATTTCTCTCATGCTTGAAACAAATAATTTTCCCAAAATTTTAAAGCTTTCGGGTTGTCCTTTTGACCACTCATCATTCAGATGATTGCCCGATGCATTTGCTTCAGGAAATTACCGTTATTGCCACCGTTAGCGTATTGGTCACCCTCATTCTCGGGCGACTAAAACTTCCTGTGGTTGCCGGGCTTGTACTCTCGGGTGCCCTGGTTGGCCCCAATGCACTTTCACTTGCCCACGACCCAGAAGCCATTGAGGTAATTGCTGAAGTTGGCGTAATTTTCCTTCTCTTTACAATCGGCTTGGAATTTTCTCTTGCCCGTTTGCGCAATATCTTTCGCCAGGTTGCTCTTGGCGGCTTAATCCAAGTAAGCGTCACTGCTCTTGTAACCTTCGCAATCTGTGTAGGTTTTGGTCTCTCCACTCCGCAGGCAATTGTGTATGGTTTTGTCTTTGCTTTATCCAGCACGGCCTTGGTTCTTCGTACTCTTGGAGAGCGTGGTGAATTAGACGCACCCCATGGGCGCTTTATTGTGGGTACCTTGATCTTTCAGGATCTTTGCATCGTTCCCATGGTGCTTATCGTACCCTTACTTTCGTTTGGGCTCGATAAGCCCGAAACCTGGCAAGCAATTGGCATAGCTTTAGCCAAGGCTGCACTCATGGTTACCCTGCTCTTTGCCGCCTCCCGCAAGCTTGTTCCCCTACTCTTTCGCTGGGTGGATTCAAGCCGCAGTAATGAAGTCTTTATCCTTACTGTACTTTGCCTTTGTATTGGAACCGCTTACCTTACCTCCCTAACAGGTCTATCCCTGGCACTGGGTGCCTTCCTTGCCGGCATGATTGTGGCGGATACCGATTTCCGCCATCGGGCGATGGGTGACATTCTACCACTGCGCGATGTCTTTGTAAGTTTCTTCTTCGTCTCCCTGGGGATGTTTTTTGATTTTCAATTACTCGCCGACAAGCCTGTAGAAGTAGGTCTTCTTCTTCTCGCTTTCATTGGCGGGAAAGGGTTGATTGCCATCCTTGCCGCCTCCTTTATGCGTTTTCCCCCTCGGGCTGCCTGGTTGGCCGGAGTAGGCCTGGCTCAGTTTGGAGAGTTTGGGTTTGTGATCCTCCAACTCGCAATTCACGAAGGGGTGGTGCTCGAATCCGAAATTGGTCCTTTACTCAACGCAGGAATTCTCAGCATGTTTCTAACCCCTCTACTTGTTTATAAAGCTCCTCACTTTACTGCCGGAGAACGAGCACTCGATCCACTTGCTAAACTCCTACGGGCAAGAAGTGCAGAAGAACTCGAGCATCGTACAGTCGGACATAATGATCACATTGTGGTCATTGGATACGGGCTGGCCGGACGTTTACTCACCAACAGTTTAAGCCGCTTAGATATTGAAGCGGTTGCCCTGGAGATGAACTCGGATAACGTTGAGCTTGGTCGCCGGTTGGGTGATCCAGTCTACTATGCTGATGCCACCAGTGAAGAAGCTCTTGGCCATGCCCATGTCGAGACCTGCCGGGCCATCGTCATTATGATTAATGACAACCAGGCAATTGAGCGGGTCATTTCCACAATTGGTCGAATGAAGGTACAAGCACCCGTTTTTGTGCGCACTCAATACATGCGTGGATCGGAACAACTCAGCAAAGTCATACCGGTCAATGTGGTCGCATCTGAAGTGGAAGGAGGGCTGGAAATTCTTTCCCTTGTTCTACGTCAGCTCAAGATTCCGCGAAATTTAATTGTCCGTGAAATTGATCAGGCACGTGAGGAAACAATGCACTCCGACCGCGAGCATTCCTCCTCCCCTCTACCCCTGGCAGCCCATGCGGGGCTCAAGGACTTGAAGGTTGAGAACTTGTTAGTCACTGAAGGCAGTCGGGTGATTGGACAATCTCCCCGGGATCTCGACCTAGCCGAAAAATCGGGTGTTTCCATTCTCGCGATTCGACAGGGAGAATCTTTGATTGTCCATCGTCTTGCCGATTCAACTTTTTGCGCCGGTGATCTTGTGTACTGCATCGGGAACGATCAGGACTTACAAACCATTACACCCTGGTTTGATGCCGATCAGGCAGTTCAGCAAGCAGACGCACATGGATAAAATGAACGGTACAGGAAATAAATTTAAGAACAGTTCACACAGGTAGTTGCTTCAGGTGCAACTTCCAAACGCTCAAAAGCGATCGGTTTTCCGCAAAATATACAGGTTCCAAATATTCCGTTCTCTATGCGTTGTAAGGCGGAGAGAACCTCGACTTTTTGCATTTTTTTGCGACGACGTGCCGCAAGAATGAGTTGTTGGTCCTGCATCGCTTCCATTCTCGATAAACGACCAAGGCCTTTATCCGGGGAAACTGCTTCGGCTGATTCTGCCGTCTTAGCCAGGTATTGTTCGATCTCCTCGAGAGATTCCTGCAATTGCTTGCGGAAACATTCGAGGTTTTGCGAATCTCTCATTGTCTGTATCGCAAAGAGCCTACCTGCCTTGGTCAACCCGATAATACCTACCTCCAGAAAAAAATATTCTATAATCCCTCTGAAAAGCTTGAATTTTATGAATCGATCGATCAAATTAGGTAATATGAAAATTGCACTCTCTACTCTCTTTATCGCATTGCTTATGCAGCCCGCTCTTTTTGGAGCAGAAAAATGTGCCCTCATGTTGGATGACGACATCGATCCGGAAGAATACTCTGAGGTCCTGGGCAAGAAGATCGAATTTTGCTGCGGTTCCTGCGTCAAAGCTTTCGACAAGGCTACTGCTTACTACATAAAAGCAGTACCTGCACTTGCCGAAAAGTTTTCCGCATCTGAAAAGAAGGAACTTGGCGTGGACAAAGTTGAATTGCTCGATCAACGTTTTTGCCCCATTTACAATGATCGGATTGTCAATCCCGAATCCAAATCCATTGAGTACAATGGAAAGACCGTCTACTTCTGGTCATCCAGTGCACAGCGCAGATGGAAGAAGGACCCAGAAAAGTATTTCAAAGAAGCAATGGACAAAGGAATACTCCCCCAGTTCAAGTCTTAAGTATTTATTTGTTACTTTATTAAAACCCTGTCGGTCAATACCGGCAGGGTTTTTTTATGACTCCTTGGAAACAAAGGCAAAGAGAACCCCTTTTTGGCATTCCACCCGTACTTCATCGGCAACACATTGATTACTCTGACTGACCATTCCGTCCCAGGAAAAATCTACCCCTTGCAATTCCCATTGCAGACCAGAACTCTCTACACCTTCACATTTTCCCATGGGGAGCAGGCTAAGGGTACTTCCCGACCTACCATTCAGTAAGAAAGATGTGCACGGAGTTATTCTCCTCACATACTCGTGGGCATCATCAAAGACCACTTCCACCGACGGGTTAATCCGGGCAGCGGTCATCAAATTGGAAAGGCAATGATCTGTTCGTTTTCCCAGTCCACCAAGGATGACCAGTTGTTTGGGAACTCCCCTATTCATCATCCAAGAAACCGATTTTTCAAAATCGGTATGTTCCTGGTCAGGTAATTTATGAATCTCTGATCGTGGAAATTTCGTTTGGATGTCCGAAATATCTCCACAGGAATCAAAATCTCCAAGTATTACATCCGGTTCAACATCCGCATGGCGATAAGCCAAGCAACCACCATCCACCGCGATCGAAAGTTCAGCCTCTTCCGACCGCCAGCTCAAAAGCTCGGCCGAAGGGGTATGCCCCGCCAGTGTCATTAAGACGATTGATTCAGACACAGTAAAAAAGGCTTATTGAAAAAAGGACCGTTGTTTCTCACTGATCGGGAGTTTCAACTTTTCCATAACCATGAGCATATCATCCCATACCTTACGCTTACTCGATTTGCTTGGGTTGTGGAGGAGGTAGGATGGGTGATAGGTGACCATCATGGGAATACCTTCGTATTCATGCCAGCTTCCACGCATCTGTCCGAGCCGGCGCTGAGGGTCAGGACCAAGCAATCCATCGGTCGCGGTCTTGCCAAGGGCAACCACGATTTTTGGCTTAATGATTTCCAACTGTGCCTTTAGGTAGGGCAAACAAAAGTTCAATTCATCGGAAGTGGGCGGGCGGTTACCGTAAGCACGTTCATGACGGGGACGAAAATTAACCACATTGCCAAGGTAAACTGATTCCCTCGACAGTCCCATGACAGATATAACTTTATCCAACAATTCACCAGCCGGTCCAACAAAGGGTTCGCCCGCTTCCTCCTCTTCTGGACCCGGGGCTTCCCCACAAAAAAATAAATCTGCATCCAAACTCCCAACTCCAAAAACCACCTTTGCCCCGGGATTAAGCTCGGACTGGCAAACCTCGCAACCCAACACCTGCTCCTTTAGCCAATTCCATCGTTCAGTCTTTGATCCATTGGGCAGTGAAATCTCCGGCGGTTTCGCCAGTGCTGGGTTGACTGATTTTAGAGTTGGTTGAGAAACAGGAGCAGTCTTTTCCTGAAGAGGTGCTTGGGTATCCGGAAGAACCTTAGCCACGGCAGGGGGTTCGGAGACTTGATCAAATCTAGGCTTATCAGGCACAGCGGCAATCGGTGGAGACTCCTTTTTCCCTCCTGCTAATAATTCCTCCAATCCCTGCAAAGTGGATTCCTCCATGTACAAATGGCGAATTCCTTCGGACCGTTGTCTTTTTAATTCATCCAAAACCGCCAAAGCCGCATCCC
>NZ_CAXLML010000194.1:0-17234 GCF_964187505.1 Candidatus Chordibacter forsetii | reverse complement strand
GCCCTCAAATAGGCAGAGATCATAGATTTAGTTGAAGACAGAAATGATTTATTAGATAGTCCATAATCCTGTTTTGTCTCTGCGAGATTTTTGATGGAGGTTTCAAAGTCCTCGATTGTAGGCGGATTCCCATCAAGGGAAAAGGCTTCACTTAACGCTTCAGTTAGACCATCGTTCGTGACTAAGGGTGGCCCGTGCGATGATTCAAAATGTGAAGTTATCGATTCGGGTAAAACAGGAGGAGCGTTTGTACCGTCGGGTCCAATTTGTTGCTCGAGGGTTTCTTTGGGAACTAAGCTTCTTCTCTCTTTAGTGTTAGAGTCCTTAACGAGTTCATTGACTCCCCCAAGATTGATAAGAAGTATGCTGTCAAGCATTGTAGTGGACAATTTTGCTTGTAAAATTGTACACAAAAAAACAGTTGAGAAAAATAATCTCAATAAATTAGAAGAAAATCCTAAAAACGGACCAATATCCATTACTTACTTAAAATCATTCAAGTTATACTCGGATGCAAACTAAAATCCTCTTTGGCTGTTAGTTGAAAGATTGTCATACTTACATGCCAACCCTGCAATGCATGAAAATAGAACAACGCATGCCGGAGTTCGAGTGGGGAAATCTACGAAGCAATAAACCAAAAAAACAAAACAACCTGAAAGTAATAATTTAACAGTTGTTGAGTTAGTGGAACCCCAAACTTTAATTATGTGAAGGATGTAGGGAATAAAAAAACAAAAAGTACCAAGCAAACCCCATTCACAGATAAATTCCACAACATCATTGTGTGCATGTGCAACAAGGGGAATGTAAGGGTTGTGAGCACTTGCCAGTCCTTTTCCCCGTTCTTGTCTAACCACCATAGATTGAAATTTAGGATAAGTTGATGGGAATGCATTATAACCATGTCCTAAAATTAGTTCACTTTGAGCCATTTTGTAGGCATCATTCCAAAGATACCATCTGAGGGGAGGACTCCCTTCCTGGAAGGCTTTCCATTGAGTGGTAGAGTTGGTTAGCATTTCCTTAACTTTCTCATCTTTTTTTAATGAATAAAAAATGAAAAATAAAGTAGGGAGGATAACTAAAAAATATAAAATAATTTTCTTGAATGAATAGGATTCTAGCTTCTTTTTTTTGAAGAATATAATTAAGCTGAAAAGTATAACTGATATTACGGAGAATAAAATACCAGACCTAGAACCTGAAAATATAACTGTCGAAACCAACAAAATACTAGAAAATATAATAAATAATAAAATAGGAGACTTAATCATGTATTCATTGGTAATCCTTAATTGCTTGTAGAATATTGAATAAATACAAGATAGAGAAATTAATGCAAAAGCTGACCAGTGGTTTTTATAGGTAAATGTGGAAAAAAAATACCTTGGTTCCGGGGCATTCCAAATTCCCAATATTTCCAAATAATCATCAGACCACACTTGAGTAAATTTTTGATAGAGACCAACAATACAAAGAATAAATGTATTGATAACGACTATCCATAAAACAACTTTTACATTACTAAAATTGAATAAATTATGAAAAATAATAATACCAAAAAATAAATTAATAAAAAGAAATAAAAAATTCTGTATGCTAGATAAGTTCTTAATTGAAATTGAAGGTAAAAAGCTCCAGTATTCTAGTTTTATTTTATTTTCGCAGTTATTGAAAAATGTGATAATTGGATCATTTATAACTTTAGAATATTTATCTGTATAGGTGTTTTTTAAATGAAAAAATAAAGCAATCGATAACTTAGGGTCATCTCTGCTTTTTTCTAAAATCAAATTCATACCATTAGAAATCATTTCGATTTTTGTTGAATCCCTGGTTTCGATCAAAGTTCCTTCCATGTTTAATTCAATGAGGTCCTGTGCGTTGAGTGCTTGATATTTCGGGTTATTAAAGCCTATTACAGCCCAAATAAGCATCAATAAAAGGGGGATGATGGATAGAAAATATCTTCTAGTCCAAAAGTAGTTTTGAAATAATTGGGTTACCAATAAAGTTAGTCCAAGAATGCTTAATATTATTCCCGGGAATCCACCAGCTAGTCCTGCCTTAAACCATGTGACAAGGATTAGGTATAAGATACATAATTTAAGATTGTTATTCACGATTGAATGACTTGTAAGCTTAAAATGTGATTAAGTTGACAAATTATCGGAATGTAAATTCAATAAAACTCTAAATCCTTGATTATGAAGCCCTTCATATATTTTATTGGACTATTCTTAGTTTTGACTTCCTCTTATGGACTTTACGAAGGAAAGGTTGGTCGTATTGATGCAAGTGCAGCACTTAAATTATCTTACGACTCTTTAGTTTTTGGCATGCCTAGCAACGAGTTTGATGCGGTTAAGAAATCTAATTCTTCTTTAATCAATCCCGACCGTTTGGAAAGCGAGGATGATTTTATTTTAACATTTTCACCGGCAGTCCACTTTACAAATAAGTTGGGCCTATTCAAAATTACTGGTTCTGCTGGAGTTCAAATCTCTCAATATTTATTAAACGGAGACATGAGCAATATCGTACCAACGACGTCTTTAAGCATTGATTTTGATGATACTCTTGCTCTCAAGAAAAGAATTTCTAATAACGCTAAGATTAGGTTCGAAACTACATTTGACCTAGGCCAAAATATTGGTGCCAGTGTCTTGGAACAAGACCTAATCTCTTACACTTATGTTACTGCCGGTCTTAATGTGCGTTACAATCATAGTTCTAAATTTGGTGTTGGTGGTGGAACTTCTTATTCCTACAGGTTTTACCAATCTGCAAATACCGACGATAGTCCTAATCTTGATTTCTCGACCCTGCCTTTAAGTTTTCGTGCATTTTACATTTATTCTGAAAAGCTAGATTTTTTTACTAACTACACCTTTTCGAAATCCAAGGCACATGGTACATCTCAAAATAACCTCACCGATGCCAACAATCATTCAATAAGTGTTGGTGCCGATGGTGTATATTCTTCCAAATTTAGTGGAAGTGTTTCGCTCGGGTACAGTTTAGTCGATTATGTCTCATCTAATCAAGCTAACCAAGACAACCTAATCACTTCGGTAGCTCTCAATTGGAAGCATAACTCTAAAACATCATCCAATTACTCTCTCAGTCGTGCATTCTCTCCAACTGCTCAAGGGTTTTCAACTTTTTCTACATCTTTTAGAGCAGGACTTTCACATCGATTTACAGATACCCTAACGGGCTCAAGTTATTTAAGTGCGGGCATTACAGATTACACCTACCCACAAGATTTTGATCAGAACTCTGATGAAGAAAAGGGCAAGGTAGATTCTTCATCTATGCAAACATACGGCTTTGGGTTCGGTGTCACCAAGAGAATTAACAAAACCTTCTCATCTTCAGGTGGTTATGACTTTACCTTAATGGATAAAGGCACAAGTGTTGGGAGTTATGGGCGCCATTTAGTGCACGCTGAAATAATGGGAAGGTTTTAGGGAAATGCCTCTAAAAAAGAAATTCGTATCATACACATTATTATTTCTCTTGTCAGGGATTTATGTTTCGGGGCAGGGGGCCTATTTTGACGCATCCGTGCTTAAGGACCCAACTGGTTATAAATTGAGACCTGGGGACCGAATTAGAGTTGTAATACAAGGAGAGGTTGATTGCAGCATCGAAACTTCCCTTACGAATGAAGGAACTATAAATATGCCTTATGTTGGTGAGGTTAGGCTAATGGGTAAAAACAAGAAGGAAGCTGAGTCATCCATTGAAAGAGAGTACAAGAAAGAACTTATCTTTGCTCGCCCAAAGGCCTTGCTGAATATAACTAAATATTCGGAGCGAGTTGTTTTTCTTACCGGTTCAGTAAATCGCAAAGGGCCCTATGTGTTGCCGCCTGAGGTGGAAGCAATGAATATTGTTGAAGTAATTGCTCGAGCTGGTGGTTTTAATGACATTGCAAAAAAAAATCGAGTTTATGTTACCCGTACTTTTTTTGATGAAAGTGGTAATCCCACGAATACCAAAACCTACGAGGTAGATGTTGAAGCTTTAAGTTCTGGTGTTCAATCGGGTAACTCCTCCCGGAGGTTTTGGATTTATCCGGGTGACCGAATCGAAGTCCCCGAGAGGCTGCTTTAGATATGGACGAAAATTACAACAAAATGCCCGACAGTCCTTCTGTCCAGTCATCAGGAACAAAGATAAAAGGAATAGGAGACTTTTTACTCATTCTTCGTGATCGTTGGTTGATTGCACTTACTTTATCTTTACCCGTTGCTCTTGCTTTCATCTACATCAAATCTCAAGGGACGGAATTATTCTCATCGAGTGCTTCTTTTCGATTAATTCCCCCCCCTGCAATTCTCAACCTACAAAAAGTTGATCGAGACCAACATGTACAAGGGCTTGTCGCAAAACATTTGGATGGTCTTAACAGTCAAGATCTTAGGCTTAATGTAACTCAAAAAATAAAAGACAGTCCGGAATTAAAGTCAGAACTGCTAGGACCCTTCCTTAAAGATGGTATATCAATTGATGTTGGTGCCACCATTTCTTATTCTGTATCAGTTTCTCCTCCATCAGAAGGCAGACCCCGCTTTACAATTAATTCGACTGCTCGTTCTGGTAGAGGCGCACAAATCATAGCGGATGTTGTGCAGTCTGAATATGAAAAGCTTCATAAAAGTAGAAAGAGTCTACAGGTTGAGAATGTGAGAAATGTTTTACAATTATTACTCGATAAAAGTTTGGCTGAGGAAGAGCGAATTTCTCAAGAACAATCAAACTTTAAAAAAAGGTATGACCTTCCCTTTTTGGAGGATGAAAAACAAGATACCGCAGCACGAAAAAGCCAATATTCCTCTGAAGTAACTAGGTCTAAACTTGAACAAATTCGTATTAACTCACTCCTCCGGCAAATTCTACAGATTCAAGTACGAATAGGCTCACAATCAGAGTCATTAGCATCTCAAGATATCGATGATGATATTGCTGTGATAAAAGAATTTTTTGAAATCGATGCCATTGAATCCTACGGAGCTATTCCTTCTCTAAGAAAAACTCTTTTCGATTTGGAGCGAAAAAGGAAAGATTATCAAGAAACTGGCTCCGGGTACTTGGAAAGACATCCGAAAATGATTGAGAATGCACGCCAAGTTCAACTGGTTAAGCTAGCTTTGAATAAAGAAGTGAAATCTTCAATCGAAGACTTGAGAGATAAACATATACAACTGAGTGCCCAAGAGAAGGAATTTGCCACTGCAATGGGTAAGGTGCAGGAGGAGTCCCGTACTCTTAGTGAAATTGAAGAAAAACTTAGGAATTTAGATAGGCAACTCTCGGTGGTTACTAAGACAACGGATCAAATTCATAATCGTCTTAATGATGTAAGAATCGAACAAGCATTACCAAGCGAGCAAGAAGAACCTTTGAACAAAGAACAGTTTGCCTATCTGCCTGGGGCGCCATTCACTCCTGATAAAGTGAAAATTAAGAGGGATGGAATGATGCTTGGTGTGGCGATCTTTTTGATTATTCCCTTCTTGCTTGAATTTGTTGATAATCGCGTCAAATCACCATGGGATGTAGAGGTTTTTATAGGACGAGATTTAATCGCGGGTATTCCTAAGATTTCTGAAGTTGAAGAGACACAAAGACCCTTAATCGTTGGAAATGATTTGGATGACGGGTTGACGGAGTCCTTTCGTAGTATGTTTAGCCGGATTCAGATGAACTCGTTAAATGATTATCCTAAAACGATTCTTGTCACTTCAGCCATTCCAAGTGAAGGAAAAAGCTTAATTTCTGCTAATCTTGCGTACAGTTGTGCTAATCACGGAAAAAAGACTGTTTTAATTGATTTTGATTTGAGGCGTCCGGGTATTCATAAGTTTTGCAATATTGCTAATGAGAAAGGATTACTTTCCCTGATCAATGCTGAACAGACCGACCCGCAAAAACTGCATGAATTGGCTCAAGAGACAGTTACCCAGATTCATCCAAACCTTTTTGTTTTACCTTCAGGTGGAAGAACTAGGGCTGCTACCGAACTTTTGGAGAGTAATGGATTCGACCGAATTCATAAAGTGCTTAGAAGCTTTGCAGATGTAATTATTATTGATAGCCCTCCTCTAGGATTATTTCCAGATTCCTTGGCGATGGCCCGAAAAGTAGAGGAGGTTCTGTTTGTAACTCGCTATGGAAAAGTTTCTAGAAAAATAGTCAAAAGTTTACTGGAAAGTTTGGACGAGACCGGAGCCAAAATTTTGGGTGTTGTACTAAACGACCTTCCACAAAAGAAAGCTCCAGGCTATTACTACTCTGGTTATTACGGATACGGTTACTTTAGGTACAAGTATTACAACAAATATTATGGTAGAGAAAAAGATGAAGAACCTGCCAAAGATTCAAGTGCCAAGGCAGTAAGTTAAGGTTTTTATGGCATTTAAAACATACAAAACTTGTGTAATTACTCCCAAAGGTATGCGAATAAAGGGTGATGACACGAGTCTTGAGATTGCTTCCATTATTGACGAGAAATCCAACCAAATGTGCAAAGAGGGTTGGGAATTGTTTTCTATTACCCCCTCTTTACTTAGCGAAGGAGCTTTGATTAAGCTCTTACTTACTTTTGTTAAAGAGGTTGAAATATAAAAAGTTCAATACTTGTGAATATTGATTACCTCGTTGTTCTTTAAAAGTAATTCCATATGGGTTTTGTCTAATTTTTTACCAAATTCTATTTTCATCCAATTTCCGTAATTATTTTTTAAACTTGCTGAAATTTTATAATCATTTCCTATCATAGATATAACCCGAGACAATGAGTCCCCCACTTTAATGTCATGAAAGTTAACTTTATTAGAAGTTTTATAGATATTAAGCTTAGCAGTATTCAAAGAAGCAATTTCTGAGGTATACTGTTCGTCTGGATTCCATCTTTTACTGCAACAAATTAAAGTAGGAAGAATTACTATTATTATTTTGATCTTTCCTTCCATAACAAAAAACTGAATTTAATCCCTAAAGTTTTCAAGACTGAATGTCTCCTGACAAACCTAATCCACTAGCTCAGACTGAAGAGTTCTTAATTGTTCGTTTGATACCTAACATATTTACCACTGTAGGAATGTGTATTGGTCTTACAGGTATAAGGTTTGCACTAGAGTCGGAGTGGAAGTCTGCTGTAGTTTGTGTTTTGCTTGCTGCTTTTTTTGACCTCGTGGATGGGTTAAGTGCGAGAATGCTTAAGGCAACCTCTAAAATTGGAGCTGAATTAGATAGTTTATCTGATGCGGTAAGCTTTGGAGTTACTCCTACCGTTATTCTATACCTTTGGATTGTTTCAATCACTAAAAGTGAAAGCAGTTATTTACTAGGATGGTATTGGGTACCATTCATTTTTTATTCATCTTGCTGTGTGCTCAGGCTTGCTCGATTTAATGTTACTAGTCGATCTCCATCTGACTCGGATGGAAAGCCAAGCAACTACTTTACAGGAGTTCCATCACCCGCTGGTGCTATTATCCTGTTAAGCCCAATCATTTTCGAGGTAAATATGCAAAGGTTTGGAATTTCGGGAATCGAATTATTTCGTCCTGGAGCGATATGCTTATGGGTTATGTTAGTCAGTGTCCTTATGGTTTCTCGTATTCCAACCATTTCTTTAAAAAGTATAAAATATAAAATATCGTACGGAAAAGTAATTTTTGTTCTTGTGGGGGTAATTTTGGCTGCTGCCGTTGTGGTTCGAGAACAGTGGCTATCTTTGGCATTTGCCATCCTATTTTATCTGTTTTCTATTCCTTCTTTTGCTATTTATCTTAAAAGTAAAAAGAAAACATAATTCAGTAAACAATTGCTTCAAACTGCTTAAAAATAAGATTAGATCTATCCTTTAGGGGTGGGGGTAGATCAAAACCGTTCGTTGTTTCTATTCGATCTTTAAAAGCTTTAAATAACCCTATGTTAGCTTTATTATATTCTATCGATTCAAAGTAGTCGCAGTAGCTACCAATTAAGGTTTTGTAGATTTTGACATTAGATTGATTAAGGGAGTGGGCAATTTCCAAGACATTGATTCTTTTAATCCGCTCAGCAGGGTCGGTAAGTAAATTAGACATTTCCCAATAAATCTCAAAGGATTCAGTTCCATATCTAATAATTCTTTCGAGGAAATGAAGGGCAGAGAATTTATCTCCTTTTGCTTCCTTTATACGAAAAGCAGTCTCTAAAAACTCTCTATCTCTGGGTGACTTTGATAATGCGTTTCCATTGGCATCTTCTGCATTGCTAAAATCTTTTTCAACCAAGTAAGCCTTTGCTAATAGGTTATAGAGATTGTCTGATAACCCATGGTTTTTGTGAAAATCTTGGAGGAAATTAATGGCTTTTAGACTATCCTTTTTTTGGATAAGTGTCTTAGCAAATAAATATGCCGATTGCGGGCTAGCAGGATCAAGTTGGAGAGCCTTCTCCAAGTGTTTCATTGGATCAAGATCAACCTTGATGTAGCTCTTCATTTTTTTTTGGTCTTTTTATTCACTTTAGTCTTTGCAGAAGGTTTTCTAATCTTTGCTAGAGCACATTGAGCCGATTGATTCATTAAGAGTACAGCTAGTTGATAATGACCATCCGCAAAATTTGGATTGATTGTAATTGCTTTTTGTAGTGCCTCAAATGATTCAACGAATTTTTTTTGATTAGCTAGTAAAATGCCTAACTCGTAAAACGATTTGAAGTTTTTAGGATTTATGCGAATTGCATTTTGAAAATGTTTAGACGCTTCTTCAGGATCGGGTTGCAAAATTATGGTACCATCCTTTGACATTCGTTCTCCTTTGGCTAGCAATTTACCGAAATAATAATGACACTCATCATATTCATTTTTGATTTCTAAAGCCGTTTCGAAATTTCTTTCAGCTAAATCGTACTCTGATGGGCTGGACGAGAGCCTGGCTAAATTAAAATAAGCTTCAGCGAAATTTTGTTCAACATCCGTTGCTTTTTGAAAATGAATTTTGGCTTCGTTTAGATCTCCCGAGTTTTCCGCATGAAAAGCCAATTCATAATAAGCTTCAGCAAAGTCAGGATTAATTTCTAGTGCTTTGTAGAAATGTTTTTTTGCAAGGCTTGGATCTTCATCAAGGGTTAAAATCTTAGCAAGGTAGAAGTGGCTATTGGCATTTTGGGAGTCAGCTTGTATGGATAATTTTAGGTTCTTTTCCGCATCTGCTAGCTTTTCTTGATGGTAGTAAAGTTTTCCTAGGTGAAAAAGTGCTTTGGGGTTGTTGGGAAAATATTTTATGGACTCATTGTAGTGGTGAATCGCTTTTTCCAGCTTTTTTTCCCCTTCTAAAATCCTGGCTAATAAATAGTGGGCTTTTGAATAATCGGATGTAAGTTCAAGTGCGGTAACGAGGTGTTTCTTGGAAGTTGGTAAACTTTTTTCAGAAAATAATATCCTTGCTGTATTGTAGTGAGCTTTCGAGTTTTGCGGGTCGAGTTCGATCACCCGATAAAAATGTTTCTTTGCCGTTTTCCAGTCTCTCTTATCTATAGATGAACCATCATTATTTGTAGCTTTTCCACCCAGCAGGAGTTTTCCAAGGTAGTAATGTGCACACGGATACTCATCTTCAATATCGATGGCTGTTTCATAGTTTTTACGTGCACCTTCAAAGTCATCGGGGTTGGTCAATAATTTTGCTTTATTGTAATAAGCGGCAGCAAAATTTTGATCAATTTCTGCAACTTTATCAAAATTGTTTTTTGCTTCCTCGAAATCCTTAACTTCAACCAGCATTAAAGCGTAATTAAAATAGGCTTTAACAAAATTAGGGTTGAGTTCCAACGCGTTTAGAAAATGTTCTCTTGCATCCTCGTGCTTACTTAATCGAGTAAGTTCGATTGCAAGTTCACATTCCGCCTCAGCGTAGGATGAATTGATTGAAACTGCTTGTTCGAAATATTCTAATGCTAAATCGTACTTTTGCTCAGATTGATAAAGAACGCCCAGTTTGAAATGAGCATTAGCAAGATTTGGATCAAGTTCGATCGCTCTTTCTAAGAGTTTTTTTGCGTTCTGTTCCATGGATTGAAGCCCTTACTTCGAGGTCATTACCCAAACGCCATCCCATTCTTTTTTGGGTGGGTTCTTTTTCATGTAGTCGCAGCGATCAAGATAAAGCTGAGCAGCTTTGTCTTCGGGGTTAATTTTTTTAACTGAATTGAACAATTTTATGGCTTGGTCCCACTTCCCATCATTCCATGCCCGATACCCATCATTAAAATTACCGAGAGCCTCAATCATATTCGGATAAGAATCATCATCATGAAAATCGAGCACTTCGAAGACTCCGACTGGTTCTGTTTTTCCTTTAACAATAACATAGTCAACTTGTCGTGTTCGGTATGTAGCTTTAACCGCTTTGTATGTGAATTCACTTATAAGAATATGAGCCCCGTATTGTTTACAGGCACTCTCGATACGTGCTGCTAGGTTAACCCCATCTCCAATGACAGTATAGTCCATTCTTTTGGGCGAACCAATATTTCCAGAGACAATCGAATCAGTATTAACTCCCATACCGTGATCAATAGGCATTTTACCTTCAGCCGCTCTTTTATCATTAAAAACCTTAAGGTCGGTCATCATACGAATGGCTGCACGAACCGCTCGGTCCGGATCGTCTTCGTGGGGAATAGGGGTGCCGAAGATACACATCATGGCATCACCGATAAATTTGTCCAACATGCCTCCTTCATCTGTTATGCAATCAACCATTATGGTAAAGTAATCATTTAAAAGCTTAACAGTGCCTTGGGCTCCAAGTTCTTCAGTAATAGTAGTAAAACTTCGAACATCTGAAAACAATACAGATGCCGTGCTTTGTTTTCCTCCCATAACATCATCGCTCTCACCTGCGTTCATTAATTGATCCGCTAACTCAGGATCCATGTATCGAGACATGGTAGACTTCATTCTTTTTTCAGAGCTGATATCTTCAATCATGATCATAACCCCCATACTTTCATTCTTTTGTCCAATCAGGGGGGTGGTGGAAACATTGACAGAAAGCTTATCTCCTTGGATGAGTAGGGTGGCATCTAGAAACTCTTCCTGTTCATCGACTGATTCTAACTTATTGGTTAGCCAAGAGTTTTCGGATCCTAGTAATTCGATTAAGGACCTGTTTAGAACATCAGTCAAATTAGAGAGCTTCAGCACTTTCAGTCCAGCCGGATTGCAGGTCCTGACCATTTTATTCTCATCTATTGTAATCACTGCATCGTGCATGCTCGAGAGAATGCTTTCCGAATAATTTTTCTGATTTTGTACATCATCAAAAAGCTTGGCATTTTCAATGCCCATAGAAATTTGGGAGGTAAATGCCGCTAGCCTCTTTTCATCTTCTTGATTAAAAGAGCCTCCGCGTTTGTTGAGGACTTGACTAACACCAATGGTTTTTCCCTCTTTGTTAAGAACTGGCATGCAAAGAATGGATCGTGTGAAAAATCCGGTCTGCTTATCAAAGCTTGGATTGAAACGTAGGTCTGCATAGGCGTGGGGTATATTAACAGGCTTAGCGGATGTGAAGACAGTTCCCGCAATCCCTAAATGATTTGGGAACCGTATTATAGATTTTTCGTCCAAGCCTTCTCCGACTTCGGTATATAATTCATTGGTCTTTTCATCATTGATAAAGAGAGTGGCTCTTTCACAATCCAACATCGTTGAGATTGTTGAAATGATTTTTTGCAAGAGTGGAGTAAGTTCAAGTTCCGATGCGACCTGAGAAACTACATCAAGGAATTCTAACTCTTGTTTTCTTGCTGCTTCTACTTGCTCAACGATAATATTTCCTTGGATAGCAATAGCTGCCTGTTCCGTCATTGCCTCGAGTAGTTCTAAATCATCTTGGGTAAATTCACCGTCAATTTTGTTGAGAATCTGTGAAACCCCAATTTTTTCTCCATTAACGGTTCTTAGAGGGGCACAAAGAATACTTTTTGTACGAAACCCCGTTCTTACATCTACAGCTTTGTTGAAACGATCGTCTTTATACGCGTCGGGAATGATCGCACCTTCATTATGAGAAAAGACCCATCCAGCAACCCCCTTGCTATTCATGATACGAATTTCCCTACGAAAACTTCCTTGGGCAATTCGTGAATATAATTCTCCGGTCGAGGAATCGTTTAAAAAGATAGTTCCTCTCTCGGCACCGATGGTTGAGGTAGTTATCTTAACTAAGGTTTCAAGAGCTTCGTCTAAGCTTTTAGTTTTTGCTAAGTCTGTGGTAACTTGAAGTAGCATATCGGAGAACCTTGCTGTTCTCTTCTTAGGTTCGGGGGAATTGGTTTTAGTTGGCATGGTCGTGATCTAGTTTCGAGCGTAACTCGATTATTGTTTCATGGAGTTCCTTGAATTCCATATCTTTTTTTTGGGTAGCCTTTTGTAAATTTTTATCATGTGAGACTTGTTTTCGGTCAATCTCATCTCGAAGAGATCTTACCATATTTCTATAATGATTAATTTCATTAAGGTTGGAAGACGCAACTTTTTGAACTTCATCAATAGCTTTATTGTTCAATTGTTCGGTTTCTGCCCGAAGTGTACCAATCGTCTCTTTTAGTTGAGACACTTCTTGCTCTAGTAGCTTATTTTTTTCTTGTTTTGCATGCTGCGTTTGAGCGTTCGCAATGTCTAGCTTTTCCCTAATTTTTGATAACGAATGTTTCAATATTTCATTTTCTCTCACCAAAGTGGTGGTAGCGTTTTGGGTTTTGTCTTCGAAGTCTGATTGTTGAAGATCAATTTCTGTCCTCAATTCGAAGATAGTTTTCTTAAGTCCACTTAACAAATTTTCCTGGGTTGAATTTTTCCTTTGAAGTTCGGATTGGTGAGTTTCTTTTAAGTTTTCGATTTTTGATCTCGTCAACAAGGCACCTTCTTTGAGTTGATTATTTTCTTGGGTCAAAAAGCTAATTGCTTTTTGAACCTTCTCTTCGTTCTCCGACCCAATCTCGTCGATCTGAATTCTAAGCTGTGATACTATTTCCCTTAGATTACGAATTTCAGACTTTTTCTGGGACTCGATGGATTGTATTTTGTTTGCACAAATATTTTTTTCACGCTCCATCTGATCTCGCGTTCTGGACAAACTTTTTTGTAGTTGCTCAATCTGTAAATTAGTAGATCCAATTGCCTTTTGAACCTTTTCTTGTTCACGAATTTTTACTTCTTCAATTTGTTCACGCAATTCGGAAACTAAAATTTTAAAGGAACTGATTTCCTGAGTTGAGGCAGCAGAAGCTCTTTGAACTTCTGCATCTAACTGCATTCTTTCTCTATCGAGAGTATTTCGAACAAGTAATAAAGATTTTCGAAGCTGTTCGATTTCGAGATTCTTTATTCTTTTGGTTTCTTGAACCAATTCATCTCTCTTTGCATGGGCAGATTCGATTTCATCTCTTAATGTTTGGATTGTACCTTGTAAGGAAATCTTTTCCGCATTTGATTTTTGATTCGATTTCTGGAGGGATACAGCGTGTCGATTTTCAATTCTCTCTAAATTTAATCTAAGGTTGGATAGTGACTCTTTGAGTTGTTTAATTTCAGCAATGTGAGAACTTAATGCCTTTTGGACTCCCTCTTCTTTTTGAACTTCGCTTTGTTCTAATTCAATTCGTAACGAAGATATTGTCTTCCTAAGTGAAATATTTTCTTTTTGCTGGGAGGATTCTGCCTTTTGAATTTTTTCCTCAAGTTCGAATTTTTTCTTTTCAATGCTTTCTCGAGTTTGCAGAAGGGTTTCTCTTAATTGGCGAATTTCATCGATATGCAGTCTTTTTTCCTGTTGGACTGCCTCCTGTATGCGGTTATCAAAACTTTCAATTTCCTCTCTTAACAGGCTAATCGTCTCCTTGAGCGATTTTTTTTCATTATCGTTAAATTGAATGATTTTTTGGATTTTTTCTTGATGTCTAGCCCCTGCCATATCCAATGCGTTTCGACTTTTTTGCAACGAACCCTGCAGTAATGTTTTCTCTTGGCTGATTTGAGCAATGGCAGCTTGAATTTCGTCTTCCTTGGAGCGTTTAACTTCTTCCAAAGAAGCCCTTAAGGTTTCGATTGTTTCTCTTAAAGATTTTGTTTCTAGGCCATGTGATGAAATCAATTTTCCAATTTCATTTTCCTTACGGATTTGGGTGTGCCCAATTTTGTGCCTCAGGTTTTCTGCAAGTTTTCTTAATTCTTGAATTTCCGAATTCTTTTCCTGTGAAACTGACTGTTTTACCTTGGCTTGTTCTATATCCTTGGCTTCTAATTCCCTACGAAGCCTTGAAACAAGATCGTGTAATTCGTTAATTTCTTTATTATTTAAAGATTGTGTCTCTTCGGTTGCTTGTTGAGTTAACAAATTTGACTCTTCAAGTTGATGTCTTAGTTGGCTAACTAGAGAAGAGAAGCTTTTTCGCTCAACTTCAAAAGTACTTTTCAAACGTTGCTTATCTTCTTCGTTTTTGAGTGAAAGCTTTTCATAGTCTTCCCTCATACCAGCCACTAGTTTTTGGAAGTTAGATTCTTTTGCAGCGTGTCCTTCCTCGATTGCGTGCAGTTCAGAATCATGCAAATCCATGTTTCTCTCAAGCTGATCGCGAAGAGAGGATATGGTTTGTTTCAAGAAGGTTAATTCGCGTTCAAGCGAATTCGTCTCGGAAGGGGGTAAGAGAGACATATTCTATTTAATTGTCAAAAAATTCATTGTGTGTAAATAAGAACCTTGCCGAAATTTTCTTTATTGCCTATTGGGATACACTAGTTGCAAAAGAATCATATGCTCCCCAATACAATTGTAGTTACTCTTTTGGTTTTTCTTTTGAACTCTTGTTCGGAACGATCTCAAAATATATTGTCCACATCGAGTGAAACTTCAGACGGCGATTTGGATTTTGCCTCTTTGATCGCCAAACAAACTGGCGGGGGACAAAACTTGGCTTCTTTTTTGAATAGCGGTAATGAAGTTTCTACAATCAATGTCATTGATGGAGCAGACGAAAAAAAAATATCCGAAAAACCAATAACTCAGACCAGTTTACTACCATTACCGCCTGAAAGCAAAGTGGTAGCTGCCTCTAAAATGCTTGATTCTTACGAGCAACATGCAACGCCTAAATCCCCAACATCGTTAGACGATGATTTTCAGATAAGCTTGCAAGAGTTACGTTCGTTGAATGCCCGCAAAGACCAGACAATTGCTTCTCTAACACGATTAAACGAAGAACTCCTCTTAGAACTTCAGAGGTCAAGGACTTTAACTTCAGTTCCTTCAGTCCGTCCGCCTGAAAATGTAATTACAGGTTCGAATACAAGTCACCTATACAAACTGCAAACCGAGATAGCTAACCTTAAGAGCAATTTAATGGACAAATCAAGAGAACTTGACGGACTTAGATTGCGTAATGATCAATTTGTAAATGGCATTGATTCACTGCAACCGAGGGTTTTGCCTGCTCCTCCAAACACAGGTTCCCGTTCCTATGAAGAAGGGCGGAACTTTAAAAATCCGGATTTTTCCGCTCCGTCCAACTTAGATACCTTTCAAAATATTGGCACATGTACTCTAGAATTTGATGCTGTGGTTACACTTTTAAACGGTAAAAACAAAGAAGTTTTCTATACAGAATTCTTTTTGGTATCAAATAGCTTGAGCGAACTTCTTTTGAAGGAAGGATTTTTTCTCAAAGATTATCCACAAATTAGTTCGTTCGAAGAACTTTGGGCGAAAGCCAGAAAATCACCTTTTTCTTATCCAGGAGTTTACAAAAGAATCCGTAACATTCTTTTGGAGCAAGTGGAACAAGGAAAAGGGCATAGGATACGAACAGACATTGATGGTTTTGCCGAATTCAAAAACATAGTACCTGCATCTTATTACTTGTTAGGTACTGCACCGGTCGGAAAAATTGGTGCGGTTTGGAATAATCCAATCCGTTTAAAATCAGGTTCCAACAGAACCTCCCTTTCCCTAGCGAATGCGAATTGGCGTGATTAGACATTTGTTTAAACCTTTACCTGCGCGTTATAAAATTCAATGATAACTATAAATTTTTAACATATGAGTACTGAACAATCCTCCGATAGCAATAAACTACAACTTAGCTTGCAGCAAAAACTCGGCATCATTTTATCATTTTCAAAAGATAAAATAGTCGAGCAGATTCAGTGTGTTTGGTTTATTATACTTTATTTAATTGTTTTTCAGGTTCTTGTTTTGGGTTTGCCCATCGTCTATTCTCTTATGATTGCAGCCGGGATTATGATTGTTATCGTGGGACTTGCTTTCTTTATGGAAGGTCTTCGACTCGGTCTGATGCCACTTGGTGAATCTTTGGGTTCTACATTACCAAGAAAGAAAATCTTAGGTATTCCTTGTCTTCCCACAAGTCTTGCCTTTGGTTTTGTGTTGGGTGCATTTGCTACATTCGCGGAACCGGCTATTGGGGTATTAAGAGCTGCCGGTGCTGGCGTAGATCCCACAGCTGCACCTTTGTTGTGGACCATATTAAATACTGGAGCAGGGCTCCTAGTAAACTGTGTCGGTGTTGGTGTTGGTATCGCTGTCCTCCTCGGTGTTCTCCGCTTCTATAAAGGCTGGTCTCTTAAGCCATTCATTTATGTCGGTGTTGTGACTCTTTCCTGCATAACGTTGTACATGCAGTTTTCCGACGACAGGCTTAAGCATGTGTTAGGCCTGGCCTGGGACTGTGGTGCGGTAACTACAGGTCCAGTCACAGTGCCTCTTGTACTTGCTCTAGGTATTGGAGTTTGTAGGATTGTATCTACTGGTGGTTCAAGTAATACGGGTTTTGGTGTCGTTACCTTAGCTTCACTTTTTCCAATTCTTGCTGTAATGTGCTACGCTCTCTTTTTGTTTAACACAGATAATTACTACTTTGCCTCTGAATCAACTGCTAGTTGGCATAAAAACGCCGGTAAGTATGGGACAAACTATCCAACTGACTTGCAAAAATTTGGGGATATAAAAGCCAAATCCAGGATAGAGTCTGCTTCAGGTGTTGGTGAAACAGAGCTTTCGTGGTCTTTGTCTGTGGAAGAGAGGAAAATGGTTGAAAATTATCTCAATCAAAATAACGCTCTGCCCGAAGGTTATGCACTACGAACTAAAGTTGCCGAAGGGGCAATCGTGCCAGCAGTATTATCAGGTGGAGGCCGAGAAAAT